>NZ_JBTMMT010000002.1:0-281808 GCF_055517075.1 Micromonospora sp. DSM 43699 | reverse complement strand
AAATGTTGCCAAAGGAATCCCCACCGAACAAACCCGAAAGTCTGCCCAGCGCGGGGTATAAATCATCATTGGCACTGGCTTATCAAGCACCCTGTTGAGTTCTCAAAGAACAACCACACACCACCCGGAAGCCCTGCACCGCAGAACCCCCGACCTGGGGTATCTCGTCCAAACACACCCCGCGCTTCCGCGCCAGGCACTTTTACTACGTTACCTCACCGTCTTCGCCGTGTCAACCGGTGTGTCCCGGTGTGTCACGCTTCGTACGGCATTGCTCCACTGAGCGCGCGCAGCGGCATGCACTGTGCTCGATCATTGGATTTTGCAGAACCGGCCGCTGCGGTCTCCCGCAAGCTCGCCCGGTGCCCTGCCGGTCTAGAACACTACCCGGTCGGTTCCGCCCGACCAAATCCGCCCTGCGGCGTTTTGGCGAGCACCACCCGGTCCGTGTCGTTCAGGTTGGTGCCCCGAACGAGCCGGTGCCAAACCCCGAAACTCGACCTCCAGGACTTTCGTCCCGTTTGCCCCGTTCCGCGCTGGCAGAGAGAAAGTTACGCGGTTTCGGGTTTGATCGTCAAATCCGCAGGTCAGCGCCCGACAGGGCGGCGAACTGCCCGCCACCCCCGAACGCCGAGCGCCCCGACGACGGTGCCGATCAACAGCGAGGCGGCGATCAACAGCGCGTGAATCCAGAGGAAGCCGGTCGGCGTCCCCTCGCCGATCGCGCCACCGCCCCAGGAGCGCGGATCGTTCCAGATGGCGAGCCCGAACCTGGGCCAGATGACCCAGCTCCACGCCCCGACCCCGACCAGGAACAGCGACCAACCCCGCGACAAGACCATGGTCGACGAGTATCCCAGCACCGGCTCGCCCGACCGGGTGGACGCCCGGTGCGTCCCCACGGAGCGGCCTTCGACAACTACCGTGGAACCATGTTCCGACCGGTCCCACCCGCGCCGGAGGCCGTGGTCGGTCTGCCGGGCGAGCCGTCGGTGCCCGTTCCCACCCGCCCCGGCCCCGGCCGGGAGTGGACCCTCGACCTCCTTCGTGCCGGCGGAATGCGGTTCCGCGCCGGCGGGCGATGGCGGCCCGTGCTCTGACGAGCCGCTCCTCCCGACCTCGATGGGCGACGACCGCCCCGGGTCGGTCGCGCGTCCGCGCGTCCCGCACCGTTCCTCCGGCACGAAAGGCGTACCAGCATGTCCGTCTCACGGATGCTCACCGGCGACCGCCCGACCGGGCGACTGCACCTCGGCCACTACGTCGGCAGCATCGCCAACCGGGTGGCGCTGCACCATCGGCACGAGAGTTTCTTCATCATCGCCGACCTGCACATGTTGACCACCCGTAACAGCCGGGACGACATCGCCGCGGTGTCCGGCAACGCCCGGGAGATGGTCACCGACATCCTCTCCTGCGGTGTCGACCCCGCGAGGGCGGCGTTCTATCTGCAGTCGGCCATTCCCGAGGTCGGCGACCTCAACACGCTGTTGCAGAACCTGGTGACCGTGCCCCGGCTGGAACGGGTGCCGTCGGTGCGGGAGATGGCCCGGGACGCGGGACGCGACGAGATCCCGTACGGGCTGCTCGGTTATCCCGTCCTCCAGGCCGCCGACATCCTGTGTGTCCGGGCGCACGTGGTACCGGTCGGCAGGGACAACGCCGCGCACGTCGAGGTGACCCGGGAGATCGCCAGGCGGTTCAACCACCTCTACGGCGACGTCTTCCCGGTGCCGGAGCTGATCATGTCGGCCACGCCGACCCTGGTCGGCACCGACGGACAGGCCAAGATGAGCAAGTCCCGGGGCAACGCCATCGCGCTCTCCGACGACCCGGCCACGGTCCGCCGCAAGGTCATGGGGATGTACACCGACCCGAACCGGGTCCGGGCCGACGTACCGGGGACGGTGGAGGGGAACCCGGTCTTCGCGTACCACGCGGTGTTCAATCCGGACCGGGAGCAGGTCGCGGAGTTCGCCGCGCGGTACCGGGCCGGCCGGATCGGTGACGTGGAGGTCAAGGAGGCCCTGGCGGGCGCGCTCAACCGGTTCCTCGACCCGATCCGGGAGCGCCGCGCCCGGATCGAGGCGCAACCCGGGCTGGTCGACCAGCTGATCGTCGAGGGCACCGAACGGACCCGGGAGCGGGTCCGGGCCACCCTGGTGGAGGTCCGCCGGGCAATGGGGTTGACCGCCGCCTACCAGCAGGTCCGCCGCCGGGCCGAGCGGGCCCGCCGGGCCGCCGCGACCGGATCGTCCTGAGCCGACGTACGGCCACCGGGCCGGTCGGCGATCGCGGTGTACCCGCCGCCGGCCGGCCCGCTACGCTGGCGGACATGACCAGCGTGACAGCTCGGCACACCGGAACGTCGTACGACGTCCAGGTCGGTGCCGGGCGACGCCGGCGATCCGTCGCCCGCCCGCGCTGACCATTCCCCTGCGACCGGCGGATCGAGCCGCCGGTCACCTCCGCTGCCCTCGGTCCGTCCGCAGACTCTCCCCCTCCGGAGATCCGCGTGACCGACGGATCCGAGCAGATCGGCGTACCCATGGATCTTGAAAGGCTGCTCACCGACCGGCTGACGCCGGCGTTCACCGCCGTGGCCGGCGAACCGGTCGCCCCGGTGGTACGGCGCTCGTCGCGCGCGGACTTCCAGTCCGACGCGGCGCTGGCGCTGGCGCGGCGGCTCGGCCGGCCGCCGCGCGAGATCGCCGGGGCGGTGCTGGACCGCGCGGTCCTCGACGACGTCTGTGCGGCGGTGGAGGTTTCCGGGCCCGGCTTCGTCAACCTGACGATCGCCGACGACGCGTTGGCCGCGATGGTCGCCGCCCTGGCCGGCGACGACCGGCTCGGGGTGCCGGTGGCCGCCGATCCGGAGACCGTGGTGGTCGACTACTCGGGGCCCAACGTGGCGAAGGAGATGCACGTCGGGCACCTGCGCTCGACTGTCATCGGCGACGCGGCGGTACGGCTGCTGGGCTGGCTCGGGCACCGGGTCGTCCGGGTCAACCACCTGGGCGACTGGGGCACCCCCTTCGGGATGCTGATCGCGCACCTGGTGGACCTCGGTGAGGCCGGGGCGGCGCAGGAGCTGTCCATCGGCGACCTGGACGGGTTCTACCGGGCGGCCCGCTCGAAGTTCGACGCCGACCCGGAGTTCCGGGCGCGGGCCCGGCAGCAGGTGGTCGCGTTGCAGGGCGGTGACCAGGAGGCCCGGCGGCTGTGGCGGCTGCTGGTCGCGCAGTCCCAGCGGTACTTCCTGAACGTTTACCGGCTGCTCGACGTGACCCTGACCGAGGACGACTTCCGGGGCGAGAGCGCCTACGACGACCGGCTCGGCACGGTGGTGGCCGACCTCGACCGGCTCGGGTTGCTGACCGACAGCGCCGGGGCGACCTGTGCCTTCCCTCCCGGGTTCACCGGACGGGACGGCGCCCCGCTGCCGTTGATCGTGCGCAAGGGCGACGGCGGCTACGGCTACCCCGCGACGGACCTGGCCGCGCTGCGGCTGCGCACCGGCGAGCTGGGCGCGACCCGGCTGCTCTACGTGGTCGGCCTGCCGCAGCGGCAGCACTTCGCGATGGTGTTCGCGGTGGCCGGGCAGGCCGGTTGGTTGGGGCCGCAGGCCCGCGCCGAGCACCTCGGCTTCGGCTCGGTCCTCGGCCCGGACGGGCGGATGCTGCGCAGCCGGGCCGGGGAGTCGGTGAAGCTGGTCGACCTGCTGACGGAGGCGGTGACCCGGGCGACCGCACTGGCCCGGACCAAGAACCCCGAGCTGGACGAGGCGAGCGCGGCCGAGATCGGCCGGGTCGTCGGCATCGGGGCGATCAAGTACGCCGACCTGTCCACCGACCGGACCCGCGACTACGTGCTGGACTGGGAGCGGATGCTCGCCCTGGACGGCAACACCGCCCCCTACCTCCAGTACGCGTACGCCCGGACCAGGGCGGTGTCGCGGCGGGCCGGCACGCAGGTCGGCGCGGACGCCCGGATCGTGCTCGGAGAGCCGGCCGAACGGGCGCTGGCGTTCGAGCTGCTCGGGTTCGCCGCCGTCGTCGACGAGGTGGCCCGGACGGCGGAGTTCCACCAACTCGCCGGCTACCTGCACCGGCTGGCCACCCGGTTCAGCGCGTTCTACGAACGGTGCCCGGTGCTGCGGGCGGACGGGGAACTGCGGGCGAGCCGACTGCTGCTGACCGAGCTGACCGGGCGGACCCTGCGGCAGGGGCTGCACCTGCTCGGCATCCGCACGGTCGAACGGATGTGAGCGGACGGCCGCCGGACAGGTGCTCCGGGAAGTCGCGTCCGACCAGGTCGGACGCGACTTCCCGATGGTCAGGTGCGCCGGGTACGCAGCTCCTCGAAGTACGGCTTCATCGCCGGGTAGTAGTCGCCGAAGTCGACCCTCGGGGTGGCGGTACCGGCGGCCACCAGCGCGTCGGTACCGGCGACGGCGTCGGTACCGGCGGCCACCAGCAGGTCGAGGTAGTACTCCCAGCCGGGGCCGATCTCGCCCACGTGCTCCTCGCTGTCGAGGTGGTGGGTGAACCGCAGCTCGGTGGTGCCGGCCGTCTCGGTCAGCACCAGCTCGATCCGCCAACCGCCGGACTCGTCGGTCGCCGACACGGCCAGGTGCCGGGGGGCCTCGCACGACTCGATCCTCAGCTCGGTCCAGGGCGTCCCCTCCTCGAACGCCATCTGCAACCGGATCGTCCGGCCGGGGCCGGCGTCCCCCTCCCACCGCCCGAACCAGCGGGCTGTCCGGTCGGGTTCGGTGACGCTCGCCCAGACGTCCTCGATCGGGGCGCGGAAGGTACGCACCAGCACCAGGTCGGTGCCGGTGACGGTGCGGAACAGCTGCCCGCTGGGGGTGCCTGTCATGCGGTCTCTCCTACTGCTCGGTGCGGCCTGTCGCGGGTGCGGCGCTCACGGCGGGTGCGGTGCACCTCCGTCTCGAGCGCGTCGAGGTGGTGCGCCCAGCCGCGTGGGCGGCGGAACCCGGCGAGCCAGTCGACGAGCGCGGTGAACCGGTCGGCGTCGAGCCGGTAGAGCCGCTGCCGGCCCACCAGCTCGCTCCGCACCAGGCCGCTCTCCCTGAGCACCCGTAGGTGGCGGCTGACCGCCGGCCTGCTGACCGGGAAGCGGTCGGCGATCTCCCCGGCGGGCAGATCGCCGTCCCGCAGCAGTTCGAGGATGCCGCGGCGGATCGGATCGGCGATCGCCGCCGCCACCTCGTCCATCATTGAAGCGTAACCCATCGGTTACATGTCCGCTCTCCTCCCCGTCGCTCGGTCGTCGGGGCGGGTTGCCGTCCGAAACGCACCGAACCGCTGCTCGGCAGCGGTTCGGTGGGTGACGCCAGCGGGTCCGGCGGCCGGTGACCGGCCGCCGGACCCGAGGGTCAGGACGTCCTACGGCGTCGGTGCAGCAGTGTCAGCAGTGCCGCACCGGTGGCGACGGCGAGGCTGCCGACACCGGTCAGGACGGGCACCAACGTGCTGCCACCACTGCCACCCGTGACGGGCAGTTTGGTGCGGCTGGGGGTGGGCTGCCCGGTCGGGGTGCCGGTGGGCTGCCCCGTCGGCGTGCCCGTCGGCTGCCCGGTCGGGGTGCCCGTGGGCTGCCCGGTCGGGGTGCCCGTCGGCGTGGCCGTCGGCGTGGCCGTCGGCGTGGCCGTCGGCGTGGCCGTCGGCGTGGCCGTCGGCGTGCCGGTGGTGGGGGTGCCGGTGGGTTGCAGGCAGGCAGGGGTGGTGATGGTGTTGGTGTCGAGGGTGACGGCACCGGTCTGGGCGAGCGCGCGGCCCTGGAGGGTGGCGCCGGTGGTCATCGTGATCGACGTCTGGGCGAGGATGTTGCCGACGAACTGGGTGCCCGTGCCGATGGTCGCCGAGCTACCGACCTGCCAGTAGACGTTGCAGGGTGAGGCGCCGTTGATGAAGACCACGCTGCTGTTGGAGGCGGTGGTGAGGGTCGACTCGATCTGGAAGATGAACACGGCTGCCGGGTCGCCCTGGGTGTCCAGGGTGAGCTGCCCGGTCAGTTGTGCGGCGGCGAGGCGGTAGACGCCGGGGGTGAGGGTGGTGCCGCCGAGTTCCGCAGGCAGGACGGTGAAGGGTGTGCGTCCGGCGGCGTCGTTGTAGGCGGTGGTGAGGTCGTTCTTGGCCTGGAGGGCCACGGCGTCGCCGAGGTGGATCTCGCCGCCGACGGTGCCCGGCGGGAAGCCGGGCGCGGTGTTGCCGGGAGAGACGCCCAGGCTCTGTTCGAGGAACGTCGCGCCGGTGTTGGTCACGGTGGAACCGGCGAGTACGGAGAAGTTCGCGGCGGTGCCCAGGCCGACCGGCGCTTCCGCGGCGCTCGCGCCGGTGCCGCTGAGAATCAGCACGGCGGTGGCGGTGACGCCGGCGACGATGGTAGCCAGCGCCGCCAGGACGGCGCGTCGTGGGCGGCGCGATGTGGTGACAGTCAAGGTGTGCCCTTTCACGAATGCGTTTCGCCGCACTTCGGTGACCCGGTTTGTCGTCTGGTGGGGAACCAAGGCGGATGCAATCGGACTTTGACACACTTAACGGCACTAAATGCATATAACAGGAATATCTCCCAGTCCGGACATGGGCCCATCGTGTGGCCGGTGGTGGCACCCGGCAGCGGCGCGGTGCCTGACTCCACCACCATGTCCTTCCGATCAGCCGGGCCGCACACACGTGTCCTGCACCGTGTACGACCGGCTTCCCGCCACCCGGCCGTCGGCGGCGGTCAGCCGTACCGACCAGGTAACAGCCGACGCGCGCAGCTGCCCGACGGTCGCCCGCGCGGACGACCCGTCCACCGTCATGGCCCGGCTCTCCGGTGCGCCGTCGACAGGGGTCCACCGCACCCAGGCGCTGTCGATCGTGGCGCTGCCGGTGACGCGGACGACCAGGCTGTAGGTGCCCGCACCGCAGCGCACGTGTGCGTTCGCCGACACCGTGAAAGGGGCGGCGATCTGCGGCGTCCCGGCCGGCCGGGACGCGGCCGGCGGGCGGCCCGGGCCCGACCCGGCGATCGTGGTGGCGTCAACCGGCAGCGCACCGGGCGTGGGCGGGCCATCGACACCGGGCGGGCCGGAGGTCGGCACCGTCCGGCCGGGGGCACCGGCGGTGGTGGCAGCGACCGACGGCCCCGCCAATCCGTTGAACGGCGCGCCGGACGTGTCCGCCACCCGCTCGGCGACCGGCCTGCCAGGTGCGAGCGCCCAGGTACCGACCGCGACGAGGAACAACAAAACGCCGGCGAGCGTGAGCCACCGCCGCCGGTCCCGCCGGCCCCGGGCCGCGGTCGCGGCGGTCGCCACCGGAGTCACCCGGACCGACTGGACGGCGGCACGCGACGCCACCGATCCGCCCCGGGCCACCGATCCGCCCCGGGCCACCGCATCGCCCCGGGCCACCACATCGCCCGGAACCACCGCATTGCCCGGGGGCGCAGATTCATCCGGGGCCACCGCATCGTCCGGGGGCACCGCCGGCACGGGTCCGACAGCCGGTACGGCACCGGCCCCGTCTCCCGACCCGACAGGCACGTCGGCGGGTGGCCCGGCAGGCACCTCCGCAGGCGGCCCGGCGGCAACGGCCTGGAGGGCGGTCGGGTCAGCGTCCGCGAGTCTCGGCCACACCGTCTCGGCGACCACGAGGAAGCCCGGTGCCGTGTACGCGGTCAGCAGCGCCGCCGGGTTGCACTGTTCGCGTCGGAGCAGCCCGCACCGGGCGCAGTCGTCGACGTGTCGGGCGACCCGCTTGCGCAGGGTCGGGGTGAGCCGGCCCTGCCAACCGTCGAGCAGGTCGGCCAGGGCCGGGCAGTCCCGGGCTCCGCTGCGGGCGACGAGCAGCGCACCGAGCGCCCGTTCGAGCTGGGAGCGGGCCCGGGACAGCCGGGCGTGCGCATGGTTGGCGGACACCCCGAGCGCCGCGCCGACATCGACGGAGGACAGGTCGTGGCGGATCGCCAGGTGCACCACCTCACGGTCGCCGGGGTTGAGTGCGGCGATCGCCAGGTGCACCAGGTCGCGTACCTGGTCGGCATTGACGGCGGCGGCCGGGTCGGCGGCGTCGGCCACCGGCTCGGCCGCCTCCGTCAGGGGCGCGGAACGGGACCGCTGCCGCAACTGCCGCAGGCACTCGGTCCGCACGATCGCGTACAGCCAGGGCCGCAGCCGGTCCGGGTCGCGCAGCTGGTCGATGCGCTGACCAGCGAGGAGGAACGCGTCGTGGACGGCGTCCGCCGCCGCCTCCGGCTCGCCCAGCATCATCCGGGCGTACGTGTAGAGCCGGTCGGCGTACCGCCGGTAGATGCCCTCCAGGCCGGCCCGGTCCCCCCGCCGCAGCAACTCGACGATCGCCCGGTCGTCCTGCGCCGTCACGTCCATCCGTGCCCCCACCGCTCGTCTACCGGTCCAGTAGAGCGAAGAAAAAGTTCTCCGGGAACTTTCTGTTGGCATGCCGACCCGACGGCGCTCCTACCGGTGTCATCGCACCGCCGACACCGGGGAGACACCCATGGACAGGACACGTTCCGCGACACACCGACCGGGCGCCGGGAGACGCCGGTACCTGGCCACCGTAGTGGTGGCGACGCTCGCCGCCGGACTCGTCGCGACCACCTCGGTGGACGCCACCGCCGCCACCGTGCCGGGCGGACCGGCCGGGGTGCCGGGCACCACCAGTGCCGAGCCACTGGCCTTCCGGGTCGACCCGGGCCTGGCCGCGCCACGGCTGTCGCTCGACCCCGTCGGCCGCACCGGCACCGGTCGCGAGGTCGGCGTGGTGGCCGGACCGGACGGCTCCCCCGCCGGCCTGGTGCTCGACGAGGTCATGGTGCACGTCGCCGGCCAGGCCGAACTGGACGCCTTCCTGGCCCGCTGGGGTGGTCAGGTGCTCGATTCGTTCGCACCGGACGCCGAGGGGCAGGACCACCTGGTCCGGGTGGACGCCGGTCGGGCCGACCCGGCGGGACTGGTCGCCGACCTGCTCGCCGCCGAGCCGCGTCAGTCCGGCGGGTACCGGGTCGGTGACGAGCGGGCGCTGCGGCTGCTCGCGCTGGCCGCCGCCGAGTGGCGGACGGACACCGAACTGGTCCTCGACTGGCTGGTGGAGCCGTCCGGCATCGTCGACGGCCAGGTGTTCGAGGCTCCCGACATCGGCAAGAACGTCTTCGACTGGACGTTCATGCGGGCCGGTGGCGCGCTGGACATCGGGGTCGCGCCGGCCTGGCAGCTACTCGAGAGCAAGGGCAAGCTGACCAAGCAGGTGAAGTACCTGGTGCAGGACGGTGGGTTCCAGTCCAACGCCGACTTCCCGAGCAAGGTGTCGCTGCACAAGGCGGAGTGGGGCGAGACCAACACCAACGACTGCACCGGTGGTTCGGCCTGCCCGTGGCACGCCACCGACGTGGTGCTCGCCGGGATGGGTCGGGTCGACAACGACTACGGCACCGCCGGTCCGGCCGGTCCGGTGGTCCAGGAGCTGGTGGGCGTCCGCAACGGCATCGACTACTGGACGGTCCTGCGGCGGCTGGAGAAGGCCGCCGAGGCGACCCACCCGGACGTGGTCAACCTCAGCTTCAGCCGGGACGTCAACCTCGGCGGCAACCACGCGCGCACATGGACCGACCGCCGGATGAAGCACGTCAGGGACACCGGTGCGCTGATCGTCGCCGCCGCCGGCAACAACGGCACGAACGTCGACGGCGACACCCTCTGGGTGCCCTGCGAGAGCACCCACGTCATGTGCGTGGGCGGGATGAACACGAACGCGACAGTGGCGGGCGGGTCGAACTGGGGCACCAAGGACCTCACCACGTCGGTGGAGATCTACGGTCCGATGTGTGTGGCGGGCCTGACCGATCCGGGCACGCCGGCGGTCAACACCACGAAGACCACCTGCGGCACCAGCGTGGCCTCGCCGTTCGTGGGCGGGGTCGCTGCCCTGGTGATGGCCGCCGACCCGACGCTCACCTCCGAGCAGGTCCGGGCCATCCTCAACGGCACCGCCCACGTCGGCGGGCTGGGCGCCAAGGTGACAGGCAGCCAGCGCCGGGTCGACGCGCTGGCCGCCGTCGCCGAGGCGCTGGGCGTCACCGTGGGCAAGCCCACGGTGCACATCAGCACCCCGAAGACCAAGCAGAAGTTCGGGGTGAACCAGTCGGTGGACCTGTGGGGCACCGCCACCGACTTCCTGGGCAAGGAGATCCCGCTCACCTGGACCAGCAGCATCGACGGTGAACTGGCCACCGGGTCGCAGACGTTCGTGCCGTCGCTCTCCGCCGGCAGCCACGTCATCACCGCCAGCGCCACCGACAGCCTCGGGCGTACCGGGTCGGCGTCGGTGACCGTCACGGTGGTGGACAGCCCGACGACGGTGGGGATCATCTCGCCACCGGCGGGGTCGACCCTCCCGGCGGGGCAGCCGGTCGGGCTGCTCGGCACCTCGAACGATCCGGACCTCTTCGGGCAACTCCCGGACGCGAAGGTGTCGTGGACGGTCCGGCGTGGCAACACGGTGGTCCTGGAGAAGACCGGCCACCAGGCGCTGCTGCCGGCGAACGCGGTCACGCCGGGGGCGTACACCGTGACGTTCGCGGCGGGTGGCGCGAGCGTGCAGCGTGCCTTCTCGGTCACCTCGGCACCGGCCGGGCAGTCCCGGCCGACCGCCACGATCACCCTGCCGGCGTCGGCCCTGGAGTTGACCACGATCGAGGCTGGGCCGAAGTCGGTCGCGTTGGCCGGGACCGGGGTCGACGTCGAGGACGGCGCGGTCGCCGGGACCCGCTTCCGGTGGACCGCGTACGGCGACGGTGGCGTCAAGCAGGTGCTGTGCCAGGGCAGCGGGGTGCCCACCGGCGAGCCGGTCGACGACAAGGGCACGCCGAAGAACTGTGCGTCCTTCACCGCGGCGCTGGCCCAGCTGACCAGTGGCACCGACACCACCACCTGGTCGGTCTGGCTGGAGGTCTTCGACTCGACGGGACTGGTCGGCACGGACTCCGTGCCGGTCCGGATCCGGCGGCTCACCCCCTGACCGACCGTTCCCCGCACATCCCAGACGAACCGGGACCGACCGGTGCCGGACCGAACGAACAAGGAGACACCATGCGCAAGGAACTGCACCGACACCGGTGGACGCGTCGGGCGGTCACCCTGGGCGGCGCCCTGCTGAGCACGGTCGTGCTCGGTCAGGTCGCGCTCAGCGGGCCGGTGGCGGCGGTGCCCGGCCTGTCGATCCGTACGACGACCGGGCCGAGCAACAGCGTCGCCAAGTCGCAGAGCGCGGTCTGCCCGACGGGCACCGCGGTCATCGGCGGCGGTGGGGCGATCACCGGGTCGGGCCTCGGCCAGGTGGGCATGGACATCGTGCAGCCGCTGGCCGACGCCGCGCTCTACTCGGTGACCGGGCGCGAGGACCCGAACGGTGTCGCCGGGAACTGGGCGGTCACCGCCACCGCGATCTGTGCCCCGGCACCGGCGGGTCTGGAGGTGGTGACCGGCCACTCGGCGGTCAACTCGACCAACCCGAAGTTCCTGGAGTTGTTCTGCCCGGCGGGCAAGCGGGCGATCGGCGGGGGCGGTGCGGCCGTCGGCTCGGGGGCGAGTGACGTGCTCCTGGAGGACCTGCGGATTCACCAGAGCAGCGTGACGGTGGCGGGGGTCGAGGCCGGCAACGCCTTCGCGGGCAACTGGTCGGTGGACGCCTCGGTGATCTGCGTCGACCCGCTCGCCGGGGAGCAGCGGGTGACCGTGGACAGCGCTGACAACTCGACGGCCAGCCGCACGGTCACCGCGACCTGCCCGGCCGGCACCCGGGTGCACGGGGTGGGTGGCGAGATCGTCGGCGGTGAGGGTCAGGTACGTCTGACCGAACTACGGCCCACCTCGTCGACGACGGCGACCGTCCGCGCGGCGGAGGACGAGAGCGGTTTCAGCGGCAACTGGAAGGTACGCGCGTACGCCGTCTGTGCGAGCTGAGCGGTCGACCCTCGGGTCGACCGCTACCCACCGGCCCCACGGCCCGCGCCGATCCGTCGGCGCGGGCCGTGGGGTCGTCGACGGCGCAGGGTTGTGTGGACCCCGGCCGATGAGTAACGTCATGCATCGATACGATTACTCAGGGTCATGGCAGGAGATGTTCCACATGACACAGTCCACGAAGACCGAGCTGCCCCAGTGGCCGCCGGTCAACTCGGCCCGCAGCCCGTTCACCCCGCTCGACGACGCCGAACGGCAGCGGTACGTCGGCCCGGTGACCCGGGTGCTGCTGCCCACCGGCGCGACCGCCTGGCTGGTCAGTCGGCACACCGACGTACGTCAACTGCTGCGCCACCCGGCGTTCAGCTCCGACCTCAGCCGCCCCGGTTTTCCGCTGCTCCGCCCGCTGCCACCCGAGGCGACGCGGAACTCCGAGGGCACGTTCATCCAGCTGGACGGCGATGCGCACTTCCGACTACGACGGATGCTCACCGCCGAGTTCATGATCAAGAACGTGCGTCGGATCGAGCCGCTGATCGCACAGACCGTAGACGAGGCCCTGGCCGACCTGGCCGCCGCCGGCGCCCCGGCCGACCTCGTGTCGACGTTCGCCCTGCCCATGCCGTCCAAGGTGATCTGCCACCTGCTCGGCGTCCCCTATGCCGATCACGACTTCTTCCAGTCCCGCAGCCGCGTCCTGCTCGACCGCGGGACGTCGCCGGAGGAGATCCAGCACACCGTCGGGGAGCTGCGGGACTACCTCCGGGCGCTGATCGACCGTAAGCGGGTTCGTCTCGACGAGGCGGACGACCTCCTCATCCGGTTGATCCGGGAACGCGTCGAGCCGGGCGAGCTCGGCGTCGACGAGTTGGTGGGGATGGCGCTGCTGCTGCTCATCGCCGGCCACGAGACCACCGCCAACATGATCGGCCTGAGCGTCCTGCTGCTGACCCGCCACCCCGAGCAGTACGCGCTCCTGCGCGACCGACCCGAACTCGCGGCCGGGCTGGTCGACGAACTGCTGCGCTACCTCAGCATCGTCCGGACCGGTCTGCTCCGAGTGGCCACCGAGGACGTCGAGATCGGCGGCCGGCTGATCCGGGCCGGCGAGGGTGCCATCGTCCTGATCGCGCTGGCCAACCGGGACGCCGAGGTCTTCGACGAACCCGACGGGTTCGACCCGTACCGGCAGGCCCACCGGCACCTGGCCTTCGGGTTCGGGATGCACCAGTGCATCGGGCAACCGCTCGCCCGCGCCGAACTGCGCATCGCGCTGGTGGAGCTGGCCCGCCGTTTCCCCGACCTCCGCGTGACGGCGGACCCGCAGGAGCTGAGCACCCGGGACAACTCGATCGTGTTCGGCCTCGACGCCCTCCCGGTGACCTGGTGACGCCCGGCCCGCGGGCGGACGAGGGGACGACGTTGCGGGTGGCAGTCGATCGGGCGCGCTGCTGTGGATCGGGCAACTGCGTCCTCGCCGTACCGGAGGTCTTCGAGCAGGACGACGCGGACGGCCTGGTGCTGCTGCGCGACCCCGCACCGCGCGCAGCCCTCCGGGAGCGCCTCGACCGGGCCGTCGACCTCTGCCCGGCCGGCGCGATCCGGGTCGGCTGAGACCGTCCCCTGAAAAGCCGCCGGTGACGACGGCCGGCTGGTGGGCCGGATCGCGCAGCACGCCCGGCGGATCAGCGTGCCGACGTCCAGCCCTGCCGGCGTAGCCGTTCGATGCCGTCCAGCAGCAGGTCCAGCGCGAACTCGAACTCGAACTGGTCGTCGCAGCCCTGTCCCACGACGGACCCGTCGTCGTGGGACGCCGCCAGGGCGATCTCCGCGACGTGGGGAAACCGGGCCGCGACCTCCGGCGGTAGGGGCGCCGGAGGTTCCGGGTCGGTCGGACCGGACCGACCCGCTTGCCGGGAGGCGTCGAACAACTCCTGGCTGAAACCCAGGATCCGGCTGCCCATCGCGTGCATGACGTGGTGGGTGAGGTCGACCGAGAGCCCGCCGGCCCGCAGCGTCCCGATCATCGAGTCGAGGTAGGCGAGGACGGCAGGCGTCGCCATGTTCCGCGACTCGATCGCGAGCGGCGCCCAGGGGTGACGCCGGAGCACCCGCCGCGCCGACAGGACGCGTCGGCGGATCGCCCGCTTCCAGTCGACGTCCGGCACCAGCGGGTCGATCTCGTCGATTATCACGTCGACCATGCCGTCGAGCAGTTCGTCCTTGTTCGCCACGTGCTTGTAGAGGGCCATCGGCACGACGCCCAGATCCTGCGCGAGGTTGCGCATGCTGAGCGACTCGATCCCGGCCCCGTCGGCGAGCGCCACGGCGGCGCGCAGCACCCGGTCCCTGCTCAGGGGCGTCCGGCGCAGCGTCTCAGCCTGCTCAACCATCTCGGTTCCCGTCCTCGGTCGGCGGAGAGACCATATCCGCATTGACAGGTGTACGCCGTACACCTACCGTGATGAGCGTTAGGTGTACGGCGTACACTAGCGAGGAGGGGATGGATGAAGGCGATCGTCCAGGATCGATACGGGTCACCGGAGACGTTGTCGCTGGCGGACGTCGACGTGCCGGTGCCCGCCGCAGACGAGGTGCTGGTGCGGGTCGAGGCCGCGGCAGTCAACGCGTACGACTGGCATGTGATGCGGGGCGATCCCCGGATGGCGCGGTTGGCCCTGGGCGTGACGCGGCCCCGGGCGCGCGTCCGCGGCCGCGACTTCGCCGGTCGGGTCGAGGCCGTCGGCGTCGACGTGCGACAGCTACGTCCGGGCGACCACGTGTTCGGTGACCTCGGGGACGCAAACGGGGCGTTCGCCGAGTACGTGTGCGCCCCGGTGACCCGGGTCGCACCGAGGCCGGCGAACCTGACGTCGCAGCAGGCCGCCGCCCTGCCGCTGGCCGGCTGCACCGCACTGGCGGGACTGCGCGACGCCGGGCGGGTCGGGCCCGGCCACCGGGTGCTCGTCAACGGCGCCGCCGGTGGCGTCGGCACCCTCGCCGTCCAGCTCGCCACGGCGCTCGGCGCGACCGTGACCGGGGTCTGCAGCAGCCGAAACGTCGACCTGGTCCGCTCGCTCGGCGCCGACCGGGTCGTCGACTACACCCGGGCGGACTTCAGCCACGGCCCCCGCCACGACGTCGTGTTCGACCTGGTCGGCAACCGCTCCCTCACCGCGCTCCGGCGGGCCCTGACCCCCACCGGGACGCTGGTGCTCTCCGGTGGGGGCGGCTACCACGGCGGCAGCCTCCTCGGGCCCGTCCGGCTTCTCCTGCGGGGGCGGCTGCTGGCGCCCTTCGTCCGGCAGCGCATCGTCGTCCCCACCGCGACCCCCGACCGGGAACAGCTCGACACACTCCGCCACCACGCCGAGGCCGGCCACCTCACCCCGGTCGTCGACCGGACCTATCCGCTCCACGAGGCGCCCCTGGCCATCGGCCATCTCGAAGGTGGACACGCCCGCGCGAAGGTGGTCATCGTCATCTGAGCCGCCCCGACCCACCCCTTCATGACATTGCTGTGAATAGGCTGTCATCCATATATATACGCCGGATTCTGCGCCTCAAGAGCTATCGGAGCGATCGGCCTTTCATTTACGATCCTCGATGTTGAGCCTCGTTCACCTTCCGTTCACCCTGGCGGAAGCCCGCGTTCGAGGCACCCATCGGCCACCGCCCCCACCGAGGAGCAGGACCACCATGAAAGCCACCGCACGCCGCACCACCGCCCTGGCCGGACTCACGGCAGCCCTGCTGGCCGGCCCGCTCGCCGTCGCGGCCGTCGCCGCCGCAGCGACCGCCACGATCACCCTCAACGGCACCGGCGCAAGCGTCTCCGGCAGCAACGTCACCGTCGCCGGCAGCGCCGTCACCATCACCGCCCCCGGCTCGTACGAGATCAGGGGCACGTTGAACAACGGCTACGTCAGGGTGGACTCCGCCGTCACCGGCACCGTGGAACTCGTCCTCGCGGGCGCGTCGATCACCAACTCGACCTCCTCGCCGTTGTACGTGACCAGGGCCAGCGCGGTCACCGTCACGCTCGCCGCCGGGACCAGCAACAACCTCACCGACGCGACGACGTACACCAACAGCGGCGAGCCGGACTCCGCACTGTTCAGCGCCGCCGACCTGACCATCGGCGGCACCGGCTCGTTGACCGTGCGCGCCAACCACGCCGACGGCATCGTCAGCAAGGACGACCTGGTGATCCAGTCCGGCACCATCACCGTCAACGCGGTGGACGACGCGATCCGGGGCAAGGACTCGCTCACCGTCAACGGCGGCACGATCAACGTGACCTCCTCCGGCGGCGACGGGCTCAAGTCCAACGACACCGAGGCCGGCAAGGGCGTCCTCACCATCACCAACGGCACGATCACGGCCTCCGTCGCCGACGACGCCATCAAGGGCGAGAACGTGCTGGACATCTCCGGCGGCACCATCAACGTCACCCGGTCCTACGAGGCGCTGGAGGGGCTCCAGACCACCATCAGCGGCGGCAACATCACCGTCGTGGCAAGCGACGACGCGGTCAACGCCGCGGAGGAGGGCCTCGGTGAGATGGAGCCCTCCGCGATCGCGTTCATCAAGGTCACCGGGGGCACGGTGGTGGCCACCGGTGGCACCGACGGCTTCGACTCCAACGGATCGCTCACCTTCGCCGGGGGCACCGTGGTGGCCCGGGGCTCCAGCACCAGGGGCGGTGGCGAGGGTGCCATCGACGCCGACGGACCGATCGCCTTCACCGGCGGCACGGTGGTGGGCGCCGCGCTGACCTCGTTGGCGGTCTTCCGGGCGGTGCCGAACACCGGTCAGGGCTGGGTGGCCCCCCGGTTCAACGCCAACCTGGCCGCCAACACCATCGTGCACGTCGTGTCCGGTAGCACGGTGCTGGCCTCGTACCGGACCTCGGCCACCGTCCGGGAGGTCGTCTTCTCGTCCAACCGGATCACCAACGGTCAGCGGTACGACATCTACACCGGTGGCAGCGTGAGCGGCACCAACGTCGGCGGCCTGTACACCGGCGGCAGCATCACCGGCGCCACCCGGGTGCTGACCGGCGTCACCGCCGGCAAGTACGGGCGGTTCTGAGTCGTCGGGCTCGCCGGTCAGGGTCCGATCGGCCCTGACCGGCACCCCGGACGACGGTGGCCCCCCTCGTTCCCCCGGCTCCCGGCCCACAGGGCCTCCGCATCCGACGGCCCGGTCGGGTGCTCACCAATCTTTCACTCATCGATCTGCTGCCCATCCGTCGGACGCCGGGGACCGGGAAGACGGCGGGCGGAGACCCGAAGGAGAAATATGTCGCGCATGGTCCTGGCCGGAGTGGACCTGGTCGCCGTGGTCCTGCTCGTCTTCGCGCTGTACTTCCCACGCCACCGGCGGCGGGACCTGGTGGTGGCCTACCTCGGCGTCAACGTCGGCGTGTTCGCCGTAGCCAGCTCGCTCAGCAGCAGCACCGTCGGCGCCGGCCTCGGGCTGGGGCTGTTCGGGGTGCTGTCGATCATCCGGCTCCGCTCCACCGAACTCGACCAGCACGAGGTGGCGTACTACTTCTCGGCGCTCGCACTCGGCATCCTCGGCCCGCTCTCCGGCACCTCGGTCTGGATGGTCGGCGCGCTGACGGCGCTGATCCTCGCCGTGATGTACGTCGGGGACCACCCCAGGCTGCTGCGCCGGTACCGCCGGCACGTCATCGTGCTGGACAGCGCGGTCACCGACTCCGTCGCCCTCACCGCCCACCTGGAGCAACTGCTCGGCGCCCGGGTGCACAACGTCAACGTGGAGCGGATCGACCTGGTCAACGACACCACTGTCGTCGACGTCCGCTACTCGCGGCCGAGGGTCACCGCGGCCGGCGGGCGACGCCCGACCCAGACGGGTACGGCGCGATGACCCCCTTCGGCCCGTCCACCGCCGCACTGGCCCACCTCACGCCGATCGGGCTGGCGGAGCTGACCGAGCGCGCCGCCCTACAGACCCGGTTCGACCGCAAGTACCTGCTTCCGCTCGCCGAGATCCCCCACCTGATCGCCGGGCTCGACCGGACCGACCAGGTGCTGGAGATCGACGGCAGGCGGTCCTTCCGCTACGAGTCGATCTACTTCGACACCGCCGACCTGATCAGCTTCCGACTCACCGCCCGCCGACGTCGCCGCCGATTCAAGATCAGAACACGGACGTACCTCGACTCCGGTCTCTGCTGGTTGGAGGTGAAGACCGAGGGCACCCGCGGCGGCACGGTCAAGCAGCGGCTGCCCTACCGCCCCGACGACAGCCGCACCCTCACCCCCGGACGGTCGTTCGTCGACGGTGTGCTCACGGCCGTCGACACCGGGCCCGCCCTGACGTTCGCGCCGACTCTCACCACCGGCTACCTGCGCAGCACGCTCTATCTGCCCACGACCGGAAGCCGGGCGACCATCGACGTCGCACTGCACTGGGAGGACAGTCTCGGTCGTCGGCTGGCGCTGCCCGAGCTGGCGATCGTCGAGACGAAGACCGGCTCCACCGCCTCGCACGTCGACCGCCTGCTCTGGAGTCGGGGGCACCGCCCGGTGGCCATCTCCAAGTACGCGACCGGGCTGGCCGCCCTCGACCCCGAACTGCCCGCCGTCCGCTGGCGGCGCACCCTGAGGCGGCACTTCACGCCCGCCGGCAGCCCGCCTGCGGCGACGGCCACGACGGGCCACCGTCGCGACGGGATCTTGGACGACCGGGACGCCTCGACGATCCACGCGGGGCGTACGTGACCGGTTCGCCCCGGACCAGTGGCACCCGGTCCTCCTCCCCGTGGAACGGCGCGACGACGCGGTCCGTACGCCCCGGGCGAGGCGGTCCTGCGGCGCGCGACGCTACCGCTTCGCGGCCCAGAGGACGTAGACCGCGCCGTACGGCACAGCGGTCGTCGCACCGTCGACGCAGGAGCCGGTCGGGGCGACCCCGCCGGAGGTCAGCAGACGGTTGATGTAGGCGACGTCGTCGAGGATGCCGGTGCCGGAGTGGGTGTCCACCGTCAGCAGCAACTCGGGGATGCTGCCCCGACGCGGCCTCTCCGCTGTCTTCTTCGCCGTGACCAGGGAGCCGTCGCGCTCGGACTGCCAACTCGGGCCCTTGAAGTGGTGGATCCGGCCACCGGTGCCGATCAACTGGGCCTCCGGCACGGACGCGCCGGTGAACACGCCGCCGGCACACGTGTAGGTCTGCGTGCCACGGGTGACGACGTACGCGCCGACGAGGCGGGACCCCGCCGGTGGGGCGATGGCCGGGGCGATCCGCGGGACGTCGACCCGGCGGGCGTCGGGGGCCACGGCGACCGGCGCGGCCACCTCTGCGGCGGACGCCTGATGGGTCACCGCGCCGACCGCCGCCAGCACACCGGCCATGCCGGTCACCGCGAGAGCCCGGACCCGGGAGCGAGACATGCGGAGCATTCGATTCCTCCGTTCGGACGGGCGCAACCGCGCCCACGTCGTCCTACACGTGAGGAACGCCTTCCGCGATCAATGCGACACGGGATCTGACGATCGTTCGTCCCCGAGCCGACGTACGGGTCCGGTGGCGCCGCATCCGCGCGGCGAGGCCGCCCACCTCACGTCGAGCAGGTGGGCGGCCTCAGGTCAGGGGCCGGCGGACGGCCCTCGGTCAGGGGCTGGTGCAGGTCGGCGACGGGCTGGTCGGCGTGCCGGAGCCGAGGAAGCCGAACGTCGTCGAGGTGCCCGGGGCGAGCGCGCCGTTGTAGGTGGCGTTGCGTACGGTCGCGGTCGTGCCGCTGGTGCTCAGGGTGCCGTTCCAGACCTGGCTGACGCTCTGGCCGTTGCCCAGACTCCAGCGGACGGTCCACCCGTTGGTGGCGGCGGCGCCGGCGGTCACCGTGACCTCACCCTGGAAGCCGCCGGACCACGAGTTGACGGTGCGGTAGGTCGCGGTGCAGCCGGTACCGGCGGGCGGAGTGGTCGCCGGTGGAGTCGTGGCCGGCGGGGTGGTGGGTGGCGCAGTGGTGGTGGGTGGCGGGGTGGTGGTGGGTGGCGGGGTGGTCGTCGGCGGCGGGGTGGTGGTGGGCGGGGTGGTCGGCCCGCCCGGCGGCACCAGCGGGCAGGTGGAGCTGTACCGGGAGACGCCGGTGCTGTCCGCCAGCGGGCAGAGGAACTGGGTGTAGCGGGTGTCGTTGTCCAGGAAGATCTTGAGCCAGGGGATCAGGAGCCGCATTTCGGTCGGGTTCGACCTGGTGAACGACAGGTGGTCGTTGCCGGCCAACTCCGCCCAGGCGTGCTCCACACCGGCGGGCAGCGTGTTGTAGATGCCCTGCACGTAGGAGGGGGTGACGGTGCCGTCGTTCTGGCCCGACAGCAGCAGGGTGGGGACCTGGGTGGTGGACATGTTCAGGTTGTTGCCGGGCGTGCCGGGGGCGAGGCCGACCGCCGTCTTGAGCGACGACCGCCGCAGCGCCGCCAGGAGCGTCCCGGCCCCGCCCGCGGAGTGGCCCATCACGCCGAGCCGGTTGGCGTCCACCCGGGTGCGCACCGGGCTGGTCCGGGTCAGGTAGTCCAGCCCGGCCAGCAGTTGGGTGGCGCGGGCGTCGGCCCCGTCGGTACGGCTGTTGGTCTCGATCCCGAGCACCACGAACCCGAAGGACGCCAGCCAGGGGCCCATCCAGGCCTCCTCGTTGGCGAACAGGGCGGAGTAGCCGGGGACGATCGCCACCGCGCCCCAGGTGCCCAGGCTGGTGTCGGTCGGGTAGTAGACGTACCCGCCGTTGAAGCCGTTGCCCGCCGGCACGGTCGCCTGCGTCGTGGCGAACGGGCCCCGGGTGGCGGCCACGCTCGCCAGGGTCGGATCCGGACCCCGCTGGTACGGGCTGTCCGCGGCCGCCGCGTGCGGCGTCGTCGCGGACACCGCCAGGCCGAGGACCACCGCGAGCCCGGCCGTCAGCCACCTGGCGACACCGGACCGGCGGACGGACGGCGTACGGTGTGCGGTCCCCGGTGGCGGGGCTTGCGCTGTTGGCAGGTTCACTTCTCGCTTCTCCTTCGATCAGACAGGCCGGGGCCGGCCGGGTGAGCTACCGACGGCTCCACTGCTGGTTGGCCTGGCCGGTGCAGGTCCACAGGACGAGCTTCGTGCCGTTGCCGGTGCCCTGGTTGTAGGGGTCCAGGCAGAGGCCGGACTGCACGCCGGTGATGGTGCCGTTGGCGTTGACGGTCCACTGCTGGTTCGTGCCGCCGTGGCAGTCGTAGATGGTGACCTGGGTGCCCGGGGTGGTGCCGTAGCCCGCCGCGTCGAGGCACTTGTTGCCGTAGACGGTCAGCGCCCGGCCGGAGGTGTAGGTCCACTGCTGGTTGCTGCCGCCGTGGCAGTCCCACAGTTGCACCTGGAGGCCGTTGGTGGTGGCGGAGCCGGGCACGTCGACGCACCGACCCGACGGGGTGCCCACGATCGCGGTGGTCTGGCCGCTGCCGTTGCCGCTGCCCGGGTTGCCGATGCTGCCCGGCACCGACTGCAACGCGCTGTACCAGCGGGCGGCCATCTTGTCGTAGCCGCCGGCGGTGGGGTGGATGCCGTCGATCAGGTCGCCGGTGGTCAGGGCGCTCTGCATGTCGACCAGGTGCACCCGCTTGCCGGCGTTCACCTTGCTCTGCACGATGCCCGGGATCGCCGCGTTGAAGGTACGCGCGGCCGCCGCCTGGTTGCTGTTGGAGAGCGTGATGATCTGCGCGACGAACACCTCCGCGGTGGGTGCGGTGGTGGTGATCCGGTCGATCAGGGTGGAGAGCCGGTTCGGCGCGGTGCTCACGTTGTAGTTCTGGAGGATGTCGTTGGTGCCGATGTGCAGCAGGACGGTCTGCGGCCGTTGGGTGTTCAGCCAGCCGACGATGTTCGCGTCGATCTGGTCGATGCGCCAGCCGGGATGCCCCTGGTGGTCGTGGTCACCCAGGCTGGCCGGCCCGTTGAACTGCGAGCCGACGAAGTCCACCGTGTAGCGGCCGCCGGCCAGGCGCTGCCAGAGGCCGATGCGGTAGCCGCCCGGCACCTGGGTGCCCTCGGTGATGGAGTCACCGAGCGGCATCACCCGCGTGCCGCCGTTGGACTCCGCCTGTGCCGGGCCGGCCGGTGTCACGACTCCGGCGACCATGACACCGAGCGCGGCGAGCGCCGCGAGCCATCTTGTCCTCGTTCGCATGGATCTCTCCCTGGATCGGTGGAGCTGGCCGAGGACGAGGGCCGGTCGGCCGGTCGCCATGGTGGGCTGGCGACACGTCCGGGAGGGTGGGTCGACCGGGGGCGGCGGCCACCGGCTGCCGGCTCCGGCCGGACCACGCCGACAGCCGCATCGGCATGGTGGCGCTGCCTCGGCACTGGGACGGTTTGTGAGCGTTAACAGTGACTATTGTAAATTCTTTGTGACGGTCCGGTCCACCTCGCCCCGGATCCGCCCCCGGTCAGCGCGCCCGTTTCGCCAGCCGACCGCCCGCGAACGTGCGCCCTCGTCCCCCGTCGTCCCGGGGCGACGGTCCGCCGTGCTCCGCCGCGGCGGTTCCGGGTGCGTCCCCCGCCGGCTCTGGTGGGGGACGCACCCGTGGTCCCGGGCAGGGTGGCTCAGCTCCGCAGCGCCCACCGCTGGTTGGCCTGACCGTTGCACGTCCAGAGGATCAGCTTCGTGCCGTTGCCGGTGCCGGCCGCATTGGCGTCCAGGCACAACCCGGACTGCGCGTTGGTGATGGTGCCGTTGGTGTTGACGTTCCACTGCTGGTTGGTGCCGCCGTGGCAGTCCCAGATGATCACCTGGGTGCCGTTGCCGGTGCCCGACCCGCTGGCGTCCAGGCACTTGCTGCCGTAGACCGTGAGCTGTCGTCCCGAGGTGCGGGTCCACCGCTGCCCGACGGTGCCGGCACAGTCCCACAGCTGCGTCTGGACGCCGTTGGTGGTGCTGGCGTTCGGCACCTCCAGGCAGCGGCCCGACTGCTCCCCCACGATGCTGACCCCGGCCGTCGGCGTGGTCGGCGTGGGGGTGGGGGTGGTGGACGTGGTCGGTGTGGGGGTCGGGGTGGTGCCGGTGCCGTCGAGGCCGAGAAAGGCGATGGCGTACGCGATCTGACCGGCCTGCGGCAGCTCGTGCCCCACCCCGCTGATGCTGATCCCCTCAACCGTCGCCCGGGTGCCGGTGTCGCCGTACCGGGTCCTGGTCCAGTTCGACTGCGGGCGGTCGGTGGAGGCCGGGGTCTGGCTCAGCCCGGTCAGGTTGGTCCACTGCTTGATCTCTTCACCGAAGTTCACGTACGACAGGGTGGTGTCGGTCGTCCCGTGCAGAAACTGCATCCGGGGGTACCGGCCGGTGTAGCCGGGATACATCCCCCGGGCGGCGTCGCCCCACTGCTGGGCGGTCTTGGTGAGCTGACCGCCGGCACACTGGCCGTTCCAGGTGTTGCTGCTGCTGCCGGTGGCGAAACAGGTGGCGGGCACCCCGCTGAACGACGAGCCGGCGGCGAACACGTCCGGGTACTGCGCCGCCATCACGTTGGTCATCATCGCGCCGGAGGAGAACCCGCTGACGAACACCCGGTTCGGGTCGACGTTCTGCCGCTGCTTGGCGTAGTTGACCATCGAGATGATGCCGTCGGAGTCGCTGCCGCCGCCGCGCCGCAGCCCCTGCGGCGAGTACACGTCGAAGCACTTGCTGCTCCGGGTGACCTCCGGCAGCACGATCACGTAGCCGTACCGGTCGGCGGCGGTGACGTAGTCGCGTCCGTTGCCGTTGAAGATCGCCGGCCCGGACCCGCCGCAGTAGTGGATCAGCACCAGCAACGCCGGCCTCGGCCCGACGTTGTCGGGAACGTAGAGGTACATGTTGAGGCCGCTGGGGTTGTTGCCGAAGTTGGTGACCTGGGTCAGCGATGCCGCCGCGGCCGGTTGTGCCGTCATCAGCACGGTCATCGCCAGCAGCGGCACGACCGCGCTGACGACGGCCGTCACCGCCCTGAGTAGACGTCTCACGGGCAGGGTCTCCGATCTAGGGGGACGGGGGTGCGGTGCGGTCACCGACCGGTTGGTCGGCGCCCGCACCGCAGGTGGTGGTGTGCCGGTACGCCTCGGCCCGGGGCTACCTGCCGAGGGTCACCTTGAGAATCCGCTCGTTGCTGTTGTTCGGGACGCTGTCCTTGTCGCCCCCGGTGCTCGTGGTCAGCCACAGGTTCCCGTCGAGGGTCGGCTCGACGGTCCGCAGCCGGCTGTACGTGCCGACGAAGTACTGCTGCACGTCGGTGAGCGTGTTACCGCTGATCACGGCCCGGTACATCCGGTTGCCCCGCAGGCAGGCGAGATAGACCACGTCCCGGACGATGGCCAGACCGCTGCACGAGCCGTCGGCGACCGGATAGGTGTGCACGGGCGCGAGGTAGTTCGGGTTGGCGCAGCTGCCCACGGTGCCCTCGCAGGCCGGCCAGCCGTAGTTGCCACCCCGGACGATGATGTTGGTCTCGTCCATCACGTTGTTGCCGAACTCCTGCTCGAAGAGCCGACCCCGGGAGTCGAACGCCAGCCCCTGCGGGTTGCGGTGGCCGTAGCTCCAGACCGCGTTGCCGAAGGGGTTGTCGGACGGCACGGTGCCGTCGGGGCGGATCCGGAGCACCTTGCCGCCCAGGTCGTTGACGTCCTGGGCGCGGTCCGGGCTCTGCCCGTCACCGGTGGCGGCGTAGAGCATCCCGTCCGGGCCGAACCGCAGCCGCCCGCCGTTGTGGTACTTGTTGCGCGGGATGCCGGTCAGCAGCACCTGCACGGTGCCGGTCTGCAGGGTGCCCTCGTAGCGGATGCGGACGATCCGGTTGTCGGTCGTGGTGGTGTGGTAGATGTACAGCCACCGGTCGGTGGCGAAACTCGACGACACGGCCAGACCGAGCACCCCGCCCTCGCCGTTGGTGCCGGCGACGTTGGGCACCGTGCCGATGCTGCGCTTGTTGCTGCCGTCCGGGTTCATCGCGACCACGTCGAACAGGTCACGCCGGCCGTAGAGCACGGTGCCGTCGGGCAACTGCACCAGCCCCCACGGCAGGTCCCGCTCGGTGGTGACCACCGTGGTGCCGCAGACCGCGCTGGTACAGCCCGACCCGGTACGTACGGTCACCGCGCTGCTCGCCGCCGAGGCGTTGCCCTGCGCGTCCCGGGCGACCACCGTGTACCGGTATTCGGTGTCGGCGGTCAGCCCGGTGTCGGTGAACGAGGTCGCCGGCGGGTTGGTGGCCGTGCCGGTGACCGAGCCGACCGTCACCCCACCGCGCAGGACGTCGTACCGGGTGACCGCGACGTTGTCGGTGGCGGCCGTCCAGGTCAGCGTGACGTCGGTGCCGTTGGCGGTGGCCGCGAGGTTGGTCGGGGTGGTGGGCCGCTGGGTGTCGGACTGGCAGAACGGCGGCGTGACGGGGAGCGTGGCACTGGCCTGCGACACGTTGCCGGCGGCGTCCCGGGCGTTGACGTACCAGCCCCAGGTGACGCCCTGGGCGACGGTGAGCGTGGCGGTCAGCGTCCTGCCGGCGACCGAGGTGACCAGCTGGCCGTCGTGGTAGATGTCGTAGTACGCCACGCCGACGTCGTCCCGGGACGCCGACCAGGTGAGCGTGACGGACTGGCAGGTCAGCCTGCTGCTGCGCAGGTTGGTCGGCGGGGTGGGCGCCCGGGTGTCGGCGAGGGCCCGGCCGGCGGCAGCCGTGGTGGCCGTCGTTCCGGCCGGCGGCGTCGGCGGGCCCGCGGTGACCGGCGCGCTGGCCAGGACGGCACAGGCGCTGGTCAGCAGGGCAACGGTGACGAGATGGCCGGGATGACGAGGACCTTTTCGCACGCGATACGTCCCTTCCTGCGGAACATGGTGGTCAGTACGGGTAACCGGGCACGTTGAGCCGCACGCTGTACAGACCGGAGTCGTTGGTGCGGCCCGAGGTGACGTAGAGGGTCCGCCGGTCGGACCCGCCGAACGCCACGTTGGTGGTGCCCGAGGAGCCGGACCGGATCGTGCCGAGCTGGGTGCCCGTGGGCGAGTAGACGTGCACCAGGCCGTCGCCGCCGGAGGTCCAGTACACGTTTCCGGCGCAGTCGATCGTGCCGCCGTCCGGGCCGCCGACGTAGTTGACGAACACGCTGCGGGGCCCGGTGCTGCCGTCGGGCGCGACGGCGTACTTGTAGATCTTGTTCTCGCCGTAGGCGCCCACGTAGAGGGTGCTGCCGTCCGGGGAGAGCGCGATGCCGTTGGGCTGGCGCAGCGCGTCGTCGACAAGCGACACCTGGCCGCCCGAGACGCGGAAGACGCTGGTCCGCCCGCTCATCTGGTCGGGACGGTTGCCGCGCTGGAAGTTCGGGTCGGTGAAGTAGACGACGCCGTCCGAGCGGACCGCCACGTCGTTCGGCGAGTTGAACGCCCGGCCCTGGTAGTTTCCGGCGACGACGCCCCGGGCCAGGTTGTCGAGCCGGTACGTCGAGACGCTGCGCTGGTCGTGCGTGGCGGCGACGAGCTGCTGCCCGTCGGGGGTGAGTGCGAGCCCGTTGCTGCCCGCGTTGGCGATGAACGTGTCGAACGTGGCAGGCGGCGTGAAGCGCCGGATCGTCGACGGTTGGACGTTCTCCGACCCGGTGCCCGCGCCCATGTCGGAGAAGAGCAGGTAGCCCCGGTCAGCGATCCAGACGGGCCCTTCGAGGAACGAGAAACCGCCGCGGATCTTCGTGGCCACGACCGACGTCGAGGGCAACGGCGGGCCGTAACCGGTGCCGGTCGGGCAGACGCCGGGCGGTGCGCCGGGCGGCCCGGCCAGGGCGTCGACCGCCTGTTCGGCGCTGCTGTGACCGTTCACATGACCGGTCCGGCCAAGCGGCACGGACGAGGCGGCGGTGCCCGCCGGGACGGCGGCGGGCAGAGCGAGGAGGAGACTGGCCAGCGCGGTGGCGGCCGGGTGCAGGACCATCGAGAGCTCCGATCGGCGAGCGGGCCCGCCGTCGGCGGGTCGCGGGTGTTACGGCATTAATCTAACTGTATCGATGTAACCTGGGCAGCATAAATCAGGAAACACCGGTCCGCATGGGTTCCGACCCAACCGCTCCACCGCTCCACCCCGACCCCTCGACCCCGATCCTCGACACAAGCTCGTCGATGCCCCAGCTCACGGGTCGCCGCCCCGGGCACCGTCGGGACGTCGACTGTGGAGACGGTGAGGGCCGGGGAGCGGGCCAGCGGTCCTGGTTGGCACGCATCCCTGCCGAGTAGCCGACACCCGCGGAATCGACGTTGGGAGCGTGCTCATCTACCCTCAGGACACATCCGTCCCACTCTCGTGGGCGGCATCGGCTTGGCAGCCATGAGCGTCCTGGTCTCCCCGCCAATCTGCGACCGACCATGGCCCCCGTTCGGAGGGATCGAACCGTTGACGAGCGAGAAGGCGGCGCCGCCGGGCGTCGACACCACCCGACCCAGCATCGCCCGGGTGTACGACTACTATCTCGGCGGCAAGGACAACTTCGCGGTTGATCGACACGCCGCCGAGATGGCGATGCAGGTCACGCCGGACGGCCCCGAGGCTGGGCGGGCCTGCCGGGCCTTCCTCCGTCGATCGGTCCGTTACCTGGCCGCCGAGGCCGGCATCCGCCAGTTCCTCGACCTCGGCTCCGGGCTGCCGACCCGGGGCAACGTGCACGAGATCGCCCACCAGGTCGACCCGGACGCCCGGGTGGTCTACGTGGACAACGACCCGATGGCCCTCGCGCACGGCCGGGCCCTGCTCGCGGACGCCCGGACCACCACCGTGGTCGGGGCCGACGTCCGGCAGCCGGAGGAGTTGCTGGCGCACCTGCGCGAACACAAGCTGATCGACTTCGACCAGCCGGTCGGGCTGCTCCTCCTGGCGATCCTGCACCACCTCCACGACGACGACGATCCGACCGCCGTCGCCCGGCGGCTGATCGACGCCCTCCCCTCGGGGAGCTACCTGGCCATCTCGCACTTCTACGACCCGGGTGCGGCCCAGCCGGAGTTGTCCGAGAAGGCGCGGGCGGTGGAGAAGGTCTTCAACGAGACCCTCGGCACCGGTCGCTGGCGTACCCGTGACGAGATCCTGGGCTTCTTCGGCGACCTGGAGCTGCTGCCGCCCGGGTTGGTCCCGCTGGCCGAGTGGCACCCGGACGGCGAGGAGGACACCAGGCAGACCGCCACCTACCACACCATCGTCGGCGGGGTGGCCCGCAAAGCCTGAGCACCGGCGAGGCCGGCGGCAGGGTTAGGAGCCAGTCCGGCTCGCCGCCGGCTACCGCCTACCGGTGCCTCAGGAGGTGGTCCGCCCCCGCAGAGCACGCACGCCCTCGTCGACCTGCTCGACCGGTTGGTGCGACCGGGTCGGACCGGAAGCTGACCGGCATCGCGGCGACCTCGACAACAACGGCCGGTCCCCGGCGGCGGCACGGCCGTCGCAGGTCGGTTGGTCAGCGGCGGCCCAGCCAGACCGTCCGCTCGGTGCGGACGCTCAGGTCGGCCCGGTCCGACAGGCCCGCGACGATCCGCTCCAGGCTGTCGACTTCGACGGCGGAGAGCCGCCCCTCCAAGCCGTGGCGCATCCGGCTCAGCGACACCTGCGCGTAACGGACGGTGGCGGCGGGCAGCGGAGGGCGCAGGTCGATCTCGAAGTGCCGCTCGGTCACCGAGCTGAACCCGGCCTGCCTCATCCGGTCCCCCCAGTGTTCGTGCATGTGCAGACCCGCCTCGTGCCGACGCTTCGCCGCCTCGGCGTGACCACGCAGCTCCACCTCCTCGTCCGGCGTGCCGGCCAGGAAGCGGGGGAACGAGTCCAGTTCGGCGATCACCAGCAACCCACCCGGCCGCAGCGCGCCGAACGCCGACGCGAGCGCGCCCGCCGGATCGGCCAGGTGGTGCATCGATGCGGCGGCCCAGATCACCTCGACCGGTCCGAGGTCGGGCCAGGGCTGGTCGAGGTCCGCTTCGACGGTACGGATCCGGTCGCGCAGCCCGGCGGCATCGGCCCGGGCGCGCAGGTGGGCGAGCATCTCCGGGGAGAGGTCGACCGCGGTGATCGTCGCACCGGGCAGTTGCCGGGCGAGGGCGAGGGAGGCGGTGCCGCTACCGGCGCCGAGGTCGACGACGTGAGGTCGCTCGGTGGCCTCGCGGCCGACCCATCCGATCACGTCGCGGAAGTAGTCGTGCAGGACCTCTGCGTCCAGGTCGAGCAGCTCGATCAGGGAGTCGTGTGCCATGGGCAGACGGTAGCCCCGTCATGCCTCTTGGGCATAGCATCTTGCTTATGAAGCAAGACAAGGATCTGGAGACCCTGGTACGCCAGCGGATCCGCAGCCTGCGGGTGGCGCGCGGCTGGTCGCTTGACGAGCTGGCCCACCGTTGCCTGATCAGCCCCTCCACGCTCAGTCGGATCGAGACCGGGCACCGACGGGTGGCGCTGGACCAGGTGGCCACCATCGCCCGGGTGCTGGGCATCACGCTCGACCGGTTGGTCGAGTCCGACACCGACGACGACGTGGTGATCCGTCCGCACTGCGACGAGGACCGCGGCGTCACCACCTGGCTGCTCTCCCGGGGCAGCAACCAGACGGTCGCCAAGATGCGGATCAGCCGGGAGGTGCCGGCGGACCTACGGGTGCACCCGGGCCGGGACTGGTTCACCGTGCTCTCCGGCACGATCGAGCTACGTCTCGGCGAGCGGACGATCCTCGTCGGCACGAACGAGGCGGCCGAGTTCTCCACCCTGGTCCCGCACGCCTTCGGCGCACACGACGGTCCGGCCGAGATCCTCTGCATCCTCGACCACGAGGGCGAGCGCAGCCACCTCGGCCCGCACCGCCCGGTCCCGGACCCACCGACGACGGCTAGCCGGTGATCACCGGCCAGGCGTAGGCCAGCAGGGCGCACGCCGCCCCGAGCAGGGCGAGCGAGAAACCACGGGTCGGGATGGGCAGCGCGGCGAGCACGAGCAGGATGACCGCGACGACATAGAGAAACGCCTGCGCCGACATGAGAGTCTCCTTCGGGGGTTGGCTGATGACGGTGCGATCTCTACCCCCGGCGACCCGGTCGGGAAACCCCTGCCCGCCCGGGCGCACCTGATCTACGGGCTCCGGGGCCCGACGGGCCCGGCCTCAGTCCGGTCAGGACGACGGTCCATCGTCCTGACCGGACCGGCGTCAGCAGCCGAGCCGCTTGGTGGACAGGGCGATGTCGTCGATCCAGAGGTCAAACTCGCCCGGCGTGGTGCCACCCTGGTAGAGCTGCCAGCCGATCTTCACGGTGTCGACCTTCGGCAGCACGAACGGGACGTCGTTGCCTCCGTGGGCCGTGGTGGAGGCGGTCAGTTCCGGGTTCGCCACGCCGTCGATCCACACCGCTACCTGGTTGTCCGTCGGGTCGAGTTTCCACTCGAAGCACTGCCAGGCGTCCTCGGTGACCGGGGCGGACTCCCGCCAGTTGGTCCAGTCGCCGGTCGGGCCGCCGTCGGCGCCCACCCCCCAGAAGGTCCCGGGGACCGTGGGCGCGTACTGGCCGCCGATCGGGCGGACGACCTCCGAACTGTCGGTGCCGGTGGCCTCCACCAGCGTGAAGTGCGCCCAGTCGGGAGCGGTGGGAATGGCATCGACGCGCAGCCGCATCCGGCCGTAGAAACGGTTGCCGGGCGCCGCGAAGTCGTCGACCCGCAGGAAGGCGCGTCCGTTGTCGACCGTGTGGATGTGCAGGACCTGGTTGCCGTGGCGGGCACGCTCCACGGTGAGGGTGCCGTTGCGGGTGTCGACACCCCAGTTCAACGTGCTGGGGCCACCCCGGGGCAGCCGTTCGAAGTCTTCACAGAAGAGCACGCCACGCGGGCAGGAGCGCGGGGCGGCACCGGTCGGACCGGCCGCACCGGCCGGGGCGCTGCCGGCCGTGGTGCCGAGGATCAGGGCGGCGGTGAACACCGCGAGGAAACTGCGCATGGTCGTCCTCCATGACATCGCGTTCCCACCGTTGGGTGGAAGCAGAACGGGCTCGGCGAGCGTCGGTCACTGCGGTGCCGGTCGGCGGGCGTCGACAGGTTCGCGTCGGGCACCTCCGGCCAGCAGCGGCCGAACGTCTCGGTGGTCGCGGAAAATGTGGCGGGGTCACGTACGGCGGGACAGACCGCCCGTCGTCGTGGACCGGCCCGGTGCCGCGGCGGCACGTACGCCGAAGCGGCGCGTTGCCGGCCTGCGCTGCTCCCGCGCTCGCCGTTCCCAGCGCGGTTGCCCCCGTGCCGCGGCGCTCTCAGCCATTCCAGCATGTCGATGCCTGCCCCGGCAACACCGGTGGTGACGAGGCCGGCGTCGACGCCCCGAGGGGCATCGACGCCGGCGCGATCGTCATCCTCAGCCCTGACCACCCCGCGCGCTACGCATCGTCCCGCCAGCCGTGGGGCGACCTGCCGTCGATCCGTCCGAGGACGGGAGGTGACGGCCAGGGGCGTCAGGGGGTGAGCCGCTCCAGGAAGTGCAGCCGGGTCGCACCGCGCGGGTTCGCGCTCAGGTCGGCGTCGATCGGGCTGATGCTGATCCTGCCGGCCTGGAGTGCGCTCCAGTCGCTGCCGGGAGCAGGCGTACCCGTCGGCCCACCGATCGACAGCGCGTACGTCCCGGGCTGGCCGGGCGCCCCCGTGGTGTTGGTGAACCCGAAGCGGAGGTAGCCGTTCCGGTCCACCCGGGTCAGGCTCGTCCCGGTGACCGCGGTGCCGCCGGGGTAGTTGATGTTCAGACCGAGACCCTCGGGAAGGAGGGCACCGCCCCGGGCGTTGCGGGCCAGCGCCGCCACCACGTCACCGGTGTACGCGGCGACCCGGTCCTTGAGCGCCAGGGACTGGTCGACGGTCTTGCCGTCGATGCTGACGGCGATGGCCGGAACGTCGTTCTCCAGGGCGGCGATCGCCGCGCCGACGGTCCCGGAGTGGTTGACGACGGAGGTGTAGTTCCCGCCGGGGTTGATCCCGGACACGACGAGGTCGGGCGGTCCGCTGCGGAACAGGGCGTCGAGACCGACGATCACCGCGTCGCTGGGGGTGCCGGTCACGGTCCACACCCGGGGTTCGGGGTTGGCGAGGTTCACCGTCGGATAGGTGATCAACGTGCCGGTGCCGCTCTGGTTGGTCGCCGGGGCGACGACCGTGACGTCGTGGCCGTCGGCGGCCAGGGCGTCGCGCAGTGCCACGATCAGCGGGGTGCTCGCTCCGCCCGGCCCGATCCAGCCGTCGTCGTTGGTGATCATGATGCGCAGCCGGCGGTGGTCGGGCTGGACCTGATGAACCGGCTGGCCGACGGGCTGGGCGACGGGTTTGGCCGCGGCGTCCAGGGACGGGACCAGAGCAAGGGCAAGGGCCAGGGCGATCGGCATGACGTGACGCGCTGTGCGCAAGGCAACTCCTCTTCGAGGCTCCGCCCCGGACCGCACACCGTCGTCTCGTGCCGCGAGGGCCTGACCCGACGGGGCAACAGGCGCGGATTCGTGGGGCATGCGTGACTGACCGTCGAGTGTAGACGATCGTGGTCGCCCCGGGTGGGGCTCGGTGACGGCGGCCCGGCCCTGATCCCACCGGCACGCCTGACGGACACTGCCGGGAGGCGTACCGGTGGCTCCGGGTCACTCCGACGGTTCCTGTCGGGCCGGGCCGGCGATCGCATAGGTGATCAGCCCACCGAGGGCGAGCACCGCCGCCGCCACCGTGGCGGCCCGACTGTCGGGCGGCTGGCCCTGCCACGTCGCGGTCGCCCCCCAGGTGCCCTCCTGCGGGTAGATGGCCGCGATGGTGGTCCAGCCCAGCGGCAGGAACCACGACCGGGCGGCGCCGAGCACCGTGGCGCACAGTGCCGTCAGGCCGAGCAGACCGGCGGCGTCGCGCGCCACCAGAGCGGCCGGTCCGAACCGGGCCCCGGTGTGCCGGGTGGCGAGCAGGACCACGAGGACGAGCACCAACCCGGCGAGCAGGTGCACAGCACGCCGCCAGGACCAGCGGAAGGACGCGGTCCGGTCCAGGTTTCCGTCCGGGCCGGCGAGGGTGGGTGCGAGCGCCGAGACCATCAACAGGACGGTCAGCACGACCACCATCGGGGTGGCGTCCCGCTCCTCGGCATAGACCAGGTACAGCGCCCAGACCAGCGCCGCGCCGCCGAGCGCCGTCGCCAGGGCCAGCGGTACGCGTCGCGAGCGCAGGTACAGCAGGGTCCAGGTCACCTGCCGGTCCCGGACAGCATCCCGGCGGGGTCCGTGCAGGCCGCGAGGGCGTCGCGGACCGCCGTGACCCGGGCCAGTGCCTCCGACTCGGGCAGGTCGCGTAGCCCCCGCCACAGGGTGACCGCTGCGGGGTTGATCCCGGGCTCCTCCTCGACCATCCCGGGCACCACCTCGACGTCGGACTGCGGCTCACGGTCCAGGAGCCAGTAGGCCGCCGCCCGTTCGACCACCTCGTCGCCCTTGTCGCACTTCCCGTCGTACGGCACGCCCAGCCTTCTGACGATCTCGGGAACCACGGCGGCCGGGTGGGCGAGCCGGCCACGCCTGTCCAGCCGGACCTCGATCGTGACGACACCGTCCTCGGGAACCGGCCAGGCCTCGTCGAACCCGATCGTGCGGGTGTCCTCGTGCACGGCGGTCGGTGCGTCCGGCAGTTTCGCCAGCGCCGTCAGGCCCTCCCGGGCCAGCGGGGTCACCGTGTCGAGCACGTTGGCATGGACGCGGCTGACGCACACCCTCGGGGTGTCGTCGGTACACACCAGTTCCCGCGCGACCGGGTCGACCGGCCAGTTGAGCACGTCGCGGTCGCGGGGGACGACCACCAGCGCCACCACGAACCCGAGCAGCACCGGCAGCACCGCCGTCAGCCGCGCCCGCCAGCCACCGGCGACGAACAGCAGCAGACCGGTGACGGCGAGCGCGATCATCGAGATCGCCAGCGCGCCGCTGACCCGGTTGTCGATGGTCTGGTAGTCGTGGAACGGGCCGGAGCCGTGGGCCGGAGAGATCACCGCGGCCACCCGGTCGGACGGCCCGATGGTGGCGAAGAAGACAAGCAGTACGCCGCCCACCCCCAGCGCCGGGGCGGTCACCAGGGCAGGAAGCAACCGCCCGAGCCCCAGTCCGAGCCACGCCGCGGCGATCAGGGAGAGCGCACCGACCCCGGTCACGACGACGAAGTTCAGCAGGGGCACGTACGAGGCGGTGGTGATGATCCAGGCGACGCCCGCCGCGGTGACCAGCAGGTAGGCGACCGCGAGGGTGAGGGCCATCGCGCCGAGCACCGGCAGCATCCGTGCGGCGCGCGGTCGGGCGGTGGTGGCGAACAACTCGCCGACCCTCGCCCGGTGTTCGCGGCGGCCCTGCCAGGCCCCGGCCGCGAGGGCCAGCGGCCACAACAGGAGCAGGTATTCCCGGACGGCCAGGGCCAGGGCCATCCAGCCACTCGACCACCGGCCGGTCGCCGCGTACAGCGCGCCGACCCCGACCACCACCGTGATCAACGCGGCGCCGAGCGCGGCTGAGCGGCGCAGTTCGACCGCCAGGATGCGCGTGCCGGCACCCGGCTTCGCGTCGTGCTGTCGTGCGGTGCCGGTCGGCACCGTACGGCCGCTCATCGGGCGGTCTCCGCGCGGTGCTGACGAAGGAGCGCGGAGTAGCCCCGCTCGGCGGGGCTGTCGCCGGCGTGGCCCTGGTCGCCCCGGGCGGAGAGCACGTCCGGGGTGCCCCGCCACACCAGGCGACCCTCGTTCAGCAGTACGACGTCGGTGCAGGCTGCCACCACGTCCTCGACCAGATGGGTGGAGACCAGCACGCAACTGTCGGTGCCGAGGTCACGCAGCAGCTCGCGGAAGTCGAGGCGCTGTTCCGGGTCGAGGCCGACGGTCGGCTCGTCGAGCAGCAGGAGCCGTGGGTCGTTGACGATGGCCTGTGCGATGCCGGCCCGGCGCAGCATGCCGCCGGAGAGGGTCTTCAGTCGGGCGTCGGCCTTGGCGGTGAGCCCGACCCGGTCGATGGCCCGCTGCACCGCCGCCGGGATGCCCGCCTTCGGCATCTCCTTGAGCCAGGCCAGGTAGCCGACGAACTCACGCACGGTGAACCGCGGGTAGTAGCCGAACTGCTGCGGAAGATAGCCCAGGGCGCGGCGCACCGATCGCAGTTCGGAGCGGCCGTCGACCGGGTGTCCGAGCAGCGTCAGCCGACCGCCGGCCGGCGCCAGGACGGTTGCCAGGGCACGCATCAGCGTGGTCTTTCCCGCACCGTTCGGGCCGAGCAACCCGTGCACGCCCGTGGAGAGGGTCAGATCCAGGCCGTCGACGGCCAGATGCCGTCCGGCCCGTACCTGTAGGCCCTCCGCGTGGATCGCCCAGGGATTGGTGGTGGCGGTCGTCTCGACCGCACTCACGGCGCGCATCATCGTCATCTCCTTCAGTAGTCGCCACAGGGCAGCGTGGTGACACGGCGTGGGTGGCCGCATCTCGGGTCCGGGAGCCGGTCGCGGGCTCCCGTCGGTGCGGGTGCTAGTCGTGGTGGGAAAGCCGCCGGGCTCCGTTGACCCGCAGCAGGGCCATGACGGTCAGGAGGACCGTGGCCAGCGCCCAGCTGCGGGCGCTCTCCGCCGACAGCAGCACCGGCATCCGGGCGGCGGCGAGGCTGGGGGCGATCACCGCGAGCGTCCAGACCGTGATCACCCCGATCGCGGCGCGGCGCACCCCGACGAGGGTTCCCAGCAGCAGCGTGGCGGCGGTGAACGCCAGGCAGGGCAGCAGCATCAGGGCCAGCGACACCCCGGTGCCGGCGCCGACCAGAGCCAGCGCGGGAATGACGAACGCCAGCACCGCAGCCGTACGCCGCAGCAGCATCGTCAGACCGGCGGCGGGAGTAGCGGCGATCAACTCCCAGGCCGGGTCGGCCCGACGATGCCAGGCGACGGCCACACCGGGCAACGGAGCGAGTGGTGCGACAAGCAGCACCAGCGAGGGAACCCCGACCCACAGCGCGCCGAGCAGAGCAGCACACGCGAGCACCGTGGCGGTCATCGCCAGCCACGGCAGCAGCGTGCCGACGAACCAGCGGTGGCGCAGCACCGACCAGGGCCGGCTCCGGCCGGTGGGCGTCGGCGTGGCCGCGAGCTCGCGGTCCAGCACCATCGCGACCCGATCGATCACCGCGCGGCTCTCCACGGTGGTGCTGCCGGCCAGGCGGGCGCGACAGTCGGCGCAGTCCTCGAGGTGCACCTCGATCGCCCAGACGCCGGGCTCGTCGAGGCCCGGATCCCCGGCGGCATAGCGGTCGATCTGGGTCAGACTGGGATGGGTAGTCATGACAGCGCCTCCCGTAGGGCGATCCGGGCACGGCGGACGCGGGACTTCACGGTGTTCTCCGGTATGCCGAGCAGCACCGAGGCTTCGCGGGTGGAGAGCCCGTCGAGGACCGTGGCCCGCAGGGCGGCCCGGACCCCGGGCGGCAGGACGAGCAGGGCCTGCTCCAGTTCCTGGCCGATCCGGGCGGCCATCACCTCGTCCTCGGCGGCGGGGGCCGTGCTCGGCATCAGCTGCACCTGCGGCACCCGACCCTTCCGCGCCCGGTGGCGGAACGCATCGACCAGACGGTGGGCGGCGATGGTCCACAGCCAGCCCACGGCACTTCCCGGTGCCCCGCCGCCGCCCCTGGCCGAGGTGCCCGCGAAGCTGCCCGCCGCCCGCCAGACCGTCAGGTAGGTGTCCTGGAGCACCTCGGCGACCACGTCGGGGTCGGCGCAGCGCCGACGCAGCCGCACCTCCAACCACGGCGCGGTACGCCGGTAGAGCTCGTCGAACGCCCGTCGTTCACCACGGGCGACGCGCCGCACGAGTTCACCCTCGTCGGCCGCGTCCAGGTCGGTTCTCACACCCGGTAAGACGACGGGGCTATCCGGGCCGGATCCCACTTTCCTGTGACCGTCGTCACTCTCGAACGCATACGCCACCGCGACGTCCGTGCGTCTTGACTGCGGGGATGGAGCAGAGCGCATCACTGCCAGCGCACGACTCGTCGACCGGGCAAGGAGCGTGAGCATGGATTCGGATACCGGACGTGGCATCGACCGGCGGCGGCTGGTCACCTGGGGCGGCGCCCGGGCAGTCACGACCCGGGGCGTCGCGGAGCGGGCGCGGGTCCGGGCGCCCACGATCTACCGCCTCTTCGGCGACAAGGACTACCACCTCTTCGGCGACAAGGACGGCCTGGTCGAGGCGGTCGCCGAGACGTGGTCGGCACGGGCCGACCGGTGGACACGTACCTGGCGGGCGCAAAGGAAGGCCGCGGTGGCCGGACCGCGGCTGCCGGCCGCCGCTCCGGAGCAGGAGAGCCCCGTTGTCTGTACCGTGTGGACGGACGGCGGCGGCGTCAGTGGACCTGCGGGGCGGGCGTCCTGATCTCGGTGCGGTGCGGCAGGGGAGAGTTCCGTTTATAGTGGCGGCGGTCACGTCACCTGTGGTGGTGGGGAAGGGCAGCGATGGAACGGCCGGAGTGGGCGCCAGCAGATGTTGATCTCAGCCGGCCGAGCGTGGCGCGAGCCTACGACTACTGGCTCGGGGGGTCGCACAACTTCGAGGTCGACCGGGAGTTCGCCCGGCAGGCGCTGGCGGCGGTGCCGGATCTCCGCCTGGTCGCGCGGGCGAACCGTGAGTTCCTGCACCGGGCGGTGCGGTTCATGCTCGACGAGGGGATCCGGCAGTTCCTGGACATCGGGTCCGGTATTCCGACGGTGGGCAATGTGCACGAGATCGCCCAGCAGGTGGATCCAGACACCCGGGTGGTCTATGTGGACATCGATCCGGTGGCGGTGACGCACAGCACGCACATCCTCGCCGACCAGCCGAACGCGGTCGCGCTACTCGAGGACCTGCGTCATCCGGAGGTCATCCTGGACCACCCGGAAACCCGTCGGCTGCTGGATCTCGACCAGCCGGTCGGGCTGCTGCTCGTCTCGGTCGTGCACGCGGTTCCCGACCACGACGACCCGTACGGGCTGATCAGGCGGTTGTGGACGGCGCTGGCCCCGGGTAGCTGCGTGGCGATCAGCCACGTCACCACCGACAGTCGGCCGGACGAGATGGGCGAGGGCGCCCGGCTCAGTGGCCGGACGAACACGCCGGTCACCGCCCGCACCCGCGCTCAGGTGGAGGACTTCTTCGCCGGTCTCGACCTGGTGGACCCCGGTGTGGTGTGGTCACCGCTGTGGCGTCCCGAGTCACCGGCCGAGGTCGGGGAGCACCCGGAGCGGATGAGTTTCTATGTCGGAGTCGGACGCCGCAGGTGAGTGACCGGCCCGATGCCGACGGGGTCGACGACCGGAGCGGTCCGGGCGTCGAGGAGTTCGTCACGGCATGGGCCACGGCCCTGCACCGGGCCCACTACGTGCCGATCAGCGCCGAGCAGCGGCACCGCATCGTGGCCGGGCTGGCGGACCGCGTGGTCGCCGCGATCCTCGCCGCACCGGGCGAACCCGGCGACGGGCAACGGATCGGCGCCGATCTGGTGGCGGCCGGCTTCGGGGCGCCGGAGGCGCTCGGTGGGACGATCGCGGTCATCGGCTCGCGGTTGCCCGGCGACCTGGGCATCGCCGCCGACCCCACCCGTACCGCCCGGCTGAACGGCCTGCTGGCGGAACTCGCGGCGGGCTTCGCGGCGGCCGCACACGATCGCAGCCTGCGCGCCCAGGACACCGTCCGGCTGGCCGCGCTGGCCGCCCGCACCCGGGCCGAGGAGGCGCTACGGGTCAGCGAGGCCAGGTTCCGTCGCTTCGCCACCCACGACCAGTTGACCGGACTGCCGAACCTGACCCTGTTCACCGAGCAGTTGGGACGGCTGTCCGCCGACGAGGTGCCGATCGGCCGGGTCGGGGTCTGCTGCCTCGACGTCGACGACTTCGCGGCGGTCAACGACGTACTCGGGCATCAGGTGGGTGACCTGTTGCTCCGCGAGATCGCCGACCGGCTCGACGCGCTCACCGACCGGCGGATCGACCTGGTGGCGCGGCTGGACAGCGACCGGTTCGCGATCCTGGTCCGGGACACCACCTGCGCCGAGGACACCACCAAGATCGCCGATCAGGCGCTCGCCGCGCTCGCCACCCCGTTCCGCGTCAACGGCACCGAGGTGCCGTTGACGGCGAGCGCGGGAGTGGCCGAGGGCACCGTCGCCGACGGTGGCGCCGCGACCCTGATGCGCGCCAGCGAGATCGCGCTGCACTGGGCCAAGGCGGACGGGAAGGCCACCCTGCGCCAGTTCGACCAGGACCGCAGCAACGCCGACGCCACCCGGTACCGGCTGTCGGCGGCCATGCCGGCGGCGCTGCGCCGGGGCGAGTTCACCGCCGCCTACCAGCCCATCGCCGCGCTCCGGTCCGGGCAGTTGGCCGGGGTGGAAGCCCTGGCCCGCTGGCGGCATCCCCAACTCGGCCTGCTGACCGCCGGCCGGTTCATCGACCTCGCCGAACGCACCGGCCTCGTGGTGCCGCTCGGCCGCCAACTGCTGGAACAGGCGTGCCGGCAGGCCAGCCGTTGGCAACGGATCCAACCCGGCCTGTACGTGAGCGTGAACGTCTCGGTACGCCAACTCCACCAGAACGGCCTGGCCGGGGCGGTGGCACAGATCCTCGACCGGACCGGCCTGCCACCGCACCTGCTCCACCTGGAAGTCACCGAACAGGCCGTGATCGACCTGACCGACCCGGTGACACAGACCCTCGCCGCGCTGATGACACTCGGCGTCCGGATCGTCATCGACGACTTCGGCATCGGCTATGCCAACCTGGCCAACCTCCGTTCCCTCCCCCTGCACGGTCTGAAACTCGACGCCAGCCTGACCCGTCCGTCGACGCAACCGACCCGACGACCGGGGGCCCGCCGCCCCGGCGCGGATGACGACTTCCTCAGCACCGTCGTGTCGCTCGGGCACAAGCTCGGCCTCGTCGTGACCGCCGAGGGCATCGAAACCGCCCAGCAGGCCCACCAGCTGACCGCGACCGGCTGCGACAACGGGCAGGGCTGGCACTTCGGCCGTCCGGTGCCGCCCCACCAGATCACCGCCACCCTCGTCGCGCAGCAGCACCACGACGCCGTGCCCCGGAACACCGACCTGCCGGCGTTTCCGACCCGGCGGCGCTGACGCCGCAGTTGGTGCCGGGGCCAACCCACCGGCTGGTGCAGTTTGTTGACAAGCGTCGATGTGCTGTCGCACCGTTGACCCATGGCAGGCATGCGCTCGTCCTCCCTGCGCCGCCGCGTGCGGCCCGGCCTGCTGGCCGCCGTCGTCTCGTCGATCGCGATGCTCGGCGTCGGGCTGATCGCCGTACCGGCCGCCGGTGCCGGCACCGCGACGCCCGCCGGGCCGGTCGCCGGCAGCCACCCCGAGGTCGCCCCCATGCCCGCCGGTGCGGCGGATTCCCTCCCGGGAGCGGCTACGACACCCCCGTCCACGCCGACCCCGGCACCCACGACGCCGCCCAGCACGCCGGACACCTCGCCCTTCCCGCCGAGCGCGCCCACGAACGTCACCGCCAGCCAGGTCCGGGCGGGGTCGGTCACCCTCACCTGGACGGCCGCGACGCCCGGCTGCTGCGCCATCGCGGGCTACGACATCACCTACTACATGGCCTTCGACGACGTCGTCGTCGCGGCCAGCGTCGGGAACGTCACCACCACCACGATCAGCAACTACCTCCGCGCGGGCCGGCAGTACTCGTTCCGGGTCTCCGCCCGGGACGTCGTCGGCCACCGCTCCGCCTCGTCGGACACGGTGACCGTGGTGACCCCGGTGACCGACACCGGACCGGACACCACCCCACCGAGCGCTCCGCAGAACCTGACCCTGGGCGACGTGACCGACTCCACCGCCACGCTCTCCTGGTCACCGTCGACGGACGACGTCGGGGTGAGCGGCTACAACGTCTACCGCTTCGACGGCTGGTACACCTCGGTCCTGGTCGCCACGGTGCCGGCGACGACGTACACCGTCGCCCTCGCGCCGTCGACGCCGCTGCGCAACCTTTTCTACGTGCGGGCCCGCGACGCGGTGGGCAACGTGTCGATCGCCTCCAACACGGTCACCGCGCCGACGACGCCCACCCCGCCGACCACCCCGCCGCCGTCCACCTGCCGGGTGACCTACCAGAACCAGTCCGAGTGGCAGGGCGGGTTCGTCACCGCCGTGACGGTCCAGAACACCGCGACCGCTCCGGTCGACGGCTGGACGCTCACCTTCAGCTTCCGGGGCGACCAGCAGATCACCTCCGCCTGGAACGCCACGACCAGCCAGAGCGACGCCACGGTGACGGCCCGCAACGTCGACTGGAACCGCGTCCTCGCGGCGAACGGCTCCGCGAGCTTCGGCATCCAGGGAAGATGGACCGCCAGCAACGCGCCGCCGGCCAGCTTCGTGCTCAACGGCATCCCCTGCACCGTGGGCTGAGAGCGCACCGACGGGCCCGGTGGACCCCGGGGTCACGTCCGGGCCGGCCGCCGGGTACGCGGGTCGCCCTCCTGCACCGCCTCGACGACGGCGAAGACGACGCCGATGACGGTCAGCAGCACCAGTGAGACGACGGAGGGCAGCGCGACGGTCACCGGCGCCAGGACGGTCACCACGCCGGCGCCGATGAGCCGGTGACGGCTGACGGTCCGGAAGATCCGCAGCCAGAACATCTGGTTGCCGAGCAGGTACAACGCCACGCCGAGGAACAGCGTGTAGTGGCCCAGCAGGGCACTGTCGCGGTCCTGGGACGCGGCAAGGGTCTGGTGCAGGCCGTAGGCCACCAGGACGATGCCGGCCACCATCGGCAGGTGCAGATAGGTGTACGCGTCCCGCGCGGCGCGGACCTGACGGTCCCCCTCGTAGGCCGCGAGCGTGATCCGGGCAGCGTCGATGCCGGTGAAGTAGCTCCACCAGATGGTGCCGAGGGCGACGACGGACGCGACGACGACGACCAGGGTAGGGGCGGCGATCGGTTCCTCGTCGATGGCGACGCCGACGGAGAGGACCGCTTCGCCGAAGGCGATCAGGATGACCAGGGCGTGCCGGTCGGCCCAGTGCCGGACCAGCCTGATCCGCCACAGCCGCCCACCGGCCCGGTAACCGGCGACGTACTGCACGAGCAGCGCGGCCACCCAGAGCAGCGTCATGGCGGGGTGCCGGGTCACCGTGTCGGGGGCGGTCAACTCGACGACGGCGATCGCCAACAGGATGACGATGGTCGCCCCCGTGGCGCCGAACCGGTTGCGGGCGCCCTGCAGCTCGGCGTTCTCCCGGACGATCTGCCGGAAGATCAACGCCTGCATGAGCTGGATGGCGATGTAACACCCGATGACCAGCAGCGGGCCGGGCAGGCTGCCGGGCAGGGGTTCGAAGGCCTGCGGGATCGCCAGCCCGATCAGCAGCACCGCCGTCATGATGCCTGCCGTGCTCAGTCGCACCACCGTGCTGTCGTGCCGGACCGCGTTGGCGAGCCAGGTGTACGACGTCCAGGCCCACCAGAGCAGGGCCAGCAGGATCATGCCCTGGGCGAGCCCGAGCAGGGTCGGGAAGCGGTTCATCACCGCGGTGACCTCGATGAAGGCGTACACGAACACGAGGTCGACGAAGAGTCCCCGGGGGTCGACCGCCCCGACGGGGATCTTGTTCGACTCGACCGACTCGTGGAGTTGCCGGTGCCGCTGCCGGAAGGCGGTGTTGTCCAGCACCACCATCGCGCAGGTGGCGACGACCAGCACCACCAGGGCCTGCACCTCGGAGATCCGACCGACCACCGTCAGTAGCGCCAGCAGCAGCCCCACCCCCGTCAGCGGACCCCGGCCCAGCAGCCGGACCGCCCGCCACTCCACCGCGACGAGCGCTCCCAGATAGAGCAGCACGCCGCCGTACAGGATGGTGGTGCCGGCTGAGGGCCACGGGTGCGCGCTCTCCGGGGTGGCGTGCGTGTTGAGATGCTTCAGTCCCAGCGCGAAGAAGATCAACCCGCCGATCATGGGCAGGTGCAGCCCGCTGTAGACGTCGCGCCCGACCCTGGTGCGGTCCTTCCCGGCGCTGGCGTGCAGCGCACGTTCGATGATCACCTTGGCCAGGTCGAAGTAGCTCCACCACAGCGCGAAGACCACGATGATGCCCAGCACGGCCCCGGCGGCCAACTGGGGGGTCACCGGGCGGTCCACCCCGAGCCCTTCGCTGGCACCGATCGAGATGATCGTCTCGCCGAGCGCGATGAGCACGATCAGGGCGTGCCGTTCGGCCAGATGCCACGGCGAGACGACCCGCCAGCCGCCCCTGCTGGCCACCACGAGGATGAGAGAGTCGATCAGGAGAGCGCACGCGAACAGCGCCACCTGCACCAGTGCGGCATCGACGGTCGCCGGCAGCAGGGGCGGCACCAGGGCGGAGGCGAGCAGCACCAGCCCGCCGGCGATGAAGATCAACCATGCGGCGACCGCCGACCGCCGTCCACCCTCGCCCCGGTGACGGACGAACGTGAGGATGACCATGGCGGTCGCCCGGATCAGCAGATACCCACAGATCAGCACCAGCGGGCCGGGCAGCCCGCCCTGCCGGTCGGTGAACGCCTCGGGTATCGCGACCCCGATCACCAGCAGGGCGGCGGCGATGCCGAGCATGATCGGGGGCATGACCCCCCGGTCGAGGTGCACCACGTTGCCGAGCCAGACACACGGCGTCCAGCAGTGCCAGATGAGCAGGATCACGAGCACGCCCTGGACCAGCCCGAGAGGGCTGAAATGCTCGCCCATCAGCGTGGTGACGGCCAGGAACGCGAACACGAAGAGCAGATCGACGAAGAGTTCGACCCAGCTCACATCGCCGATGGCCCCGGGGTCACGGGCCACCAGACGCCGCCCCCCGGCCGTCGGGTGTGGCGCGGGATCATCCCTCCGCACCCGCTAAGCCTCGCAAACCGGACACAGCTTGTCCCGCCAACCTCGATTAGCAGTGCGAACGGCCGAATCTGAGAAGGAGTCACCAGCTGGCGTACGGCACGGGCCCTGCGAAACGGTGGACGCACCCGGTGGGTCAGGGGCCTGTCCGCCGGGTCGGTCGGGAGTCAGGCGAGGGGCGTGAGGGTGAACCGCTGGTTGGTCTGACCGTGGCAGTCGTAGAGCTGGATCTGCGCCCCGTTGGCCGTGCTCCAGACGTCCAGGCACCGCCCGGACTGCACGCTGCTGATGGTGCCGTTGGCGTTGACGTTCCACTGCTGGTTGGTCTGGCTGTGGCAGCCGTAGATCTGGACCGCCGCGCCGTTGCCGGAACCCGCCGCGTCCAGACACATGTCGCCGTACACCCGTAGTTGCTTGGTCGAGGTGTAGGTCCAGGACTGGTTGGCCTGCCTGTTGCAGTCCCAGAGCTGCACCCGGGTGCCGTTGGCGCGGGAGGCGTTGGGCACGTCGAGGCACCGGCCGGACTGCGCGCCGACGACCAGGCTGGCGGTGCCGGGCGGGCCGGTGGTCGGCGGCGTGGTCGGGGTGCTCGTCGGCGTCGGCGGCGGGGTGTCCGACGGGGTCGGCGGCGGGGTGGTCGGCGTCGTGGGCAGCAGCGGGCACGTGCTGCGGTAGGTCACCACGCCGCTGTTGTCCGCCAGCGGGCAGAGGAACTGGCTGTAGCGGGCGTCGTTGTCGACGAACATCTTGAGGAACGGCAGCATGGTCCGGATCAGCACCGGGTTCGACCGGCCGACCATGAACCCGTGGTCGGCGCCCGCGACCTCCAGGTAGGCGCTCTCCGTCGTGGCCGGGATGCTGTTGTATAGACCGGTGGCGTAGGACGGGGTGACCACCGTGTCCGCCTGCCCGGAGAAGATCATCGTGGGCACCCGGTCGTTGGCCAGGTTGGACGACGGCGAGTACGGCGCGATGCCGACCACCGCCTTCAGCGACGCACGCCGGAGCGCCGCGCTCAGCGCTCCACCGCCACCCATGGAGTGACCGGAGACGGCCAGCCGGGTGGGGTCGACCCGGTCGCGCACCGGGCTCTGCTGGGTCAGGTAGTCAAGCGCGGCGAGCAACTGGGTGCCCCGGGCCGTGTCGAAGTCGTTGCGGCTGTTGGTCTCGATGCCGATCACGACGAAGCCGTGCGAGGCCAGCCACGGCCCCATCCAGGCCAGCTCGACGGAGAACAACGCGGTGTAACCCGGCGAGATCGCGATGGCGCCGAAGGTGCCCTGGCTGGTGTCGGTCGGGTAGTAGATCCTGCCGCCGTTGAATCCGTATCCGGTCGGGACGGCGACCGACGTGTTGGCGAACGGGCCGTTCACCGCCGCGACGCTGGCCCGGGTGGGGTCCGGGCCCCGCTGGTACGGGTTGTCGGCAGCCGACGCCGACCCCGTCGCCACCGTCATGGTGAACAACCCGACGACGGCGGCGGCGATCCCGGCCGTGGCGAGCTTGGCCAGCCGTCCCCGCAGGCCTGGGGACACCCGGTCCGCGTGGGTGTGTTCCAGGGGCGGGGGGTGGTATGCCTGTCCTCGCACTGTCGCTACCTCCTGTGGTGGGTGGTGGTACGGCTTACCAAGATCCTGTTAACGTTCACAGACATCGATGCGTTTCAGGCTGGCAGACATGTCCGGGTTTTTCAACCGGTAGTTTCGGACGTGTGACTCGATAGTTTCGGACGCAGCCCGGAGGGCCCGCGGATCACCCATGGACACCGTCGCAGAGTTGACAGTCGTTCGGCACGGGCAGAGCCTCGCCAACGTCGCCTTCGCCGAGGCCCACACCCGTGGCGTCGCCGCGCACGGCCTTACCGGGCGCGACGCCGACATCGACCTGTCCCCGCTGGGCCGGCGGCAGGCCACCCGGCTCGGCCACTGGCTCGCGGCGCAGCCCGCCGACCAGCTCCCGGAGCACGTCGTCTGCTCCCCCTACCTGCGGGCCCGCCAGACCTGGGCCCGGGTAGCGGACACCGCCGCCGCCCTCGGTGTCCCCCACCCACCGGCCGACCTCGACGATCGGCTGGTCGACCGGGGCATGGGTGACCTGGAGCTCCTGACGCCCCTCATGATCGCCGAGCGCTTCCCCACCGAGGCGGCCCGGCTCGCCGCCGACGGCCTCTACGCCTACCGGCCACCGGACGGGGAGACGTTCGACGACGTCGTCGCCCGCGTCCGTGCCGCCCTGGCCGACCTCGGCAGCCGCCACGCCGGCCGCCGGGTGTGGGTGGTGGCCCACGACGCCGTGGTCGTCGCCGTGCGTCACCTCCTCGACGGACTGTCGTTCACCGACCTCGACGCGATCCTCGCCACCACCCCGATCGCCAACACTTCACTGACCCGCTACGCCCATGCCCGCGGTCGTCTCCAGCTCGTCGAGTTCGCCGCCACCCCCCACCTGCCCGGATAGCACCACCGCCGGCCGGCCCTCCCCGGATGCGACGGATCCTGCATCCGGGGAGGGTCGGCCGGCGAGGTGGGATTGACGGCCCCTCACCCGAGCCGTACCGGTGGCCTCGGCGGGCCACCCGCGATCAGCCCGTGGTGCAGGACCGGATCTGCGGTCTGGCGCCGCTGTTGCCGTTCATCATCGTGGTGAAGCCGAAGGTGTTGCCACTGCCGTTGAACCGCATCGTCATCACGTTGCCGGTGCCGTCCCAGCTGGGGGCGCCGTTCCAGGTGGTGGTGATCTTCTGCGGCGCGGTCACCGCCACGACCACCGTCCAGTTGCCGGCCCCCTGGACCGTCACCGACGTGTTGTACCTGTCGCCCCAGACGTTGGGGTACGTCGCCGTCGCGGTGCAGCCCCCGCTGGGCGGCGGGGTGGTCGGGTTGCCGGGCGGGGTGGTCGGAGTGCCGGTGGTCGGCGGGGTGCCGTCCGGGGCCACCGCCCGGCCGGTGCTCGGCGAGATCATCCCCGGGCAGAGGTTGCGGCTGTTCAGGTTGGCCACGATCTGCGGGATCGCGTCACGGGTGTTCTGGATGCCGTCGTGCATCAGGATCACCTGGCCGGCCTGGAGCCGGCCGGCGTTGGAGACGATCTGGCCGACGCTGGCACCGTTCCAGTCCTGGGAGTCGACGTCCCAGATCACCTGTCGCAGGCCGAGCGACGAGGCGACCGACTGGAGGGTCGAGTTGGTCTCCCCGTAGGGCGGGCGGAACAACTGCGGCCGGACACCGGTGGCCGCCTGGATCGCCGAGTTGGTCTGGGAGAGGTCCGACTGCATCTGGCTCTGACCCATCGAGGTCATGTGCGCGTGGTTCCAGCTGTGGTTGCCGACCCACATGCCGGCGTCGACCTGGGCCCGCGCGGCGGCCTGGTTGCCCTGCACGTTCTGCCCGACGTTGAACATGGTGGCCCGGACGTTGTTTGCGCGCAGCACGGACAGCAGTGCGCCGGTGCTGCCGGTCGGACCGTCGTCGAAGGTGAGGCCGACGTAGCCGTTGCAGGCGGCGGCGCTGGACGGGGTCGCGGCGACCGCGAGACCGACGGCACCCAGCGCCACGGTGGTGACGAGCGCGGCCAACCGGACGGTGCGGCGCGATGCTCGGGGGACGGACGGGCGGCGGGAGCCACCGATACTGGCGATCATGCGCAGGTCCTCCTGGGAACTGGGACACACCTGACGAGGCGGATATCTATTGAGATGCGTTGATGTCACTGCGCTCGGAGTATTGCAGCGGCATTTCGAAAGTGTCAACGAGTTTCGGAAAACTTTCGAGATGCCGTGTCGAAGATGCCGCCACCCCGCCGTCGGTAAGGATGGGTCCATGACCGATGAACTGACCGTGGGTGTTCTGGGCGCGGGCATCATGGGCGCCGCCATGGCCCGCAATCTCGTCCGGGCGGGCCATGCCGTACGCGTGTGGAACCGCTCGCCGGACAAGGCGGCGGGGACCGGTGCGACAGTGGCGGCCTCCCCGGCCGACGCGGTACGCGACGCCGACGTGATCATCACGATGCTGTACGACGGCGGGACCGTCCGCGACGTGATCAGGCAGGCGACGCCCGGGTTGAAGGCGGGTGCGCTCTGGCTCCAGACGACCACCGCGAGCCTGGCCGACGTGGCCGGGCTGGCCGGGGTCGCCGCCGAACACGGGGTGGCCTTCTACGACGCGCCGGTGCTCGGCACCCGGGAGCCCGCCGAGGCCGGTCGACTGACAGTGCTCGCCGCCGGGCCGGCCTCCGGTCGGGAGCGGCTCGCCCCGGTGCTCGACGCGATCGCGGCCCGGGTGGTGTGGCTGGGCGAGGACGGCGCGCGGGGGGACAGCACCCGGTTGAAGCTGGTGGCTAACAGCTGGGTGCTCACGGTGACGCACGGCGCGGCCGAGCTGCTCGCATTGGCCGGGGCGCTCGGCGTCGACCCGGACCGCTTCTTCGAGGTGATCAAGGACGGCCCGCTCGACCTGGGTTACCTGCACACCAAGACCGACCTCGTGCGGCAGGGCCGGCTGTCACCGGCGAGCTTCGCGGTGGGGACCGCCGAGAAGGACGCCCGGTTGATCGTCGCCACGGGCCTGGACCACGGCGTACGCCTCGACGTCGTGGCCGCCGGCGCCGAACGGTTCCGGCGCGCGGCCGAGCAGGGACACGGCGACGAGGACATGGCGGCGTCCTACTACGCCAGCTTCACCCCGTGACCCCCACCGGTCGGCACCCTCGGCCCGCGGGCCTGCGCACACGCCCCACAACACATTGACACATATCGACAAAACTTCTTAGGATGGCGGCGAATTGAGTCGATAGTCATCGATGAAATCCGGGTCGGGTTTCCTGGCAGACAGCGGGTTCGACGCGTGGGTCTTTCCGAACATCCCATCAGGCGCAGGCAACTGCTCGCGGGCGCGGGGCTGTCGGCCGGCGCTGCCGCGCTGTCCGGTGGGTTGCTGCCCGCACGGGCGGACGCGGCCGTCCCGGCGCAGGTCACGCTGCCCGAGCGGGGGATCCATGACACGGCGGCGGCGACCGCGTGGACCGATGGTTTCCTGACCGGCAACGGTGAGTACGGTGCGGTGCTCCACGGAACGCCGACACTGGAGAAGGTGATCTTCAACCACCACCGGTTCGTGTTGCCGAACGGCTCCCGCGGCGTGCTGCCGCCGGTGACCTCCGGACAGCTCTCCCGCGCCCGGGACCAGGCCATGTCCGGAAACTACAGCGGGGCCACGGCGACCTTCGTCAACGGCTGGGCGCTGCGCTGGACGCAGACCTACCACCCCGGCCACGAGCTACAGATCAGCACGCCGGCGATGACGACGGCAAACGACTACGCCCGGATCACCGACTTCCGCACCGGCGAGGTCAGCCACGCCTGGACCGACGGTTCGGGGACCTGGCTACGCCGCGCCTTCGTCTCGCGCGCCGACCGGGTCGTCGTCCACGAACTGCTGCCGGCCGCCGGGCAGACGCTGGACGCGACCCTGCGCGTCAACACCGGGTTGGACGGCGTACCGGGCAACGTCGGTTACACGGTCTCCGCGACGCTGGCCGGTGGTTCCGGGTACCTGGACGTGCGCGGCACCTATCCGTCCGGCGGCGCGTACGGGTTCGAAGGGGTCACCCGCGTCGTGGCCGACGGTGGCCAGGCGTCGATCACGGTGAGCGGTTCGGCGCTCGTGGTGTCCCGGGCCACCAGGATCCTGCTGCTGACCAAGCTCGACCGGTACGAGACGGCCGGTGGTTGGAGCGGGCAGCCGTTGCAGGCCGCACTGGCCGCGCTGACCGTCGACTACGCCACCCTGCTCGGCCGGCACGCCCCGCAGCACCAGGCGATGTACGACCGCTCCGGTATCGACCTGGGCGTCTCCGCCGCCGACCGGCAACTGTCCACCAGTCAACTGGTGGCCCGCCAGAAGGCCAACCCCTCCGTCGTCGACATCGCCCTGTTGGAGCGGCTGTACGACTCGGGCCGGTACCTCTTCGTCAGCTCCAGCGGGATCCTGCCGCCGCGCCTCACCGGGATCTGGACCGGCACCTGGACCGGAGCCTGGGCCGACGACTTCACCACCGACGCCAACATCAACCTCCAGGTCGCGGGCGGGAACATCCTCGACCTGGGTGACGCGATGCAGGGGTACCGCACCCTGGTCCTCGGGCAGCTCGCCCACTGGCGGGAGAACGCCCGCCGGCTCTACGGAGCGCGCGGCTTCCTGGCCCCGAGCCGCACCGACGGCGAGTACGGCTACATGCTGCACTTCGACACGGGCTTCCCCGGGCAATGCTGGACGGGCGGTGCGGACTGGCTGCTCTACCCGCTGCTGGAGTACTACCAGACCACCGGGGACGCGGCCTTCCTGCGTGACCAGCTCGGCCCCGCCCTGATCGAGCTGGCCCTCTTCTACGAGGACTTCCTCACCCGTACCGACTCGGCCGGCAAGGTGGTCTTCGTCCCGTCCTTCTCGATGGAGAACCGGCCGGCCAGCACCGGTCAGCTCCTCGCGATCAACGCGACAGGCGACATCATGGCCGGTCGACACGCGTTGACGGCCGCCATCGACGCGGCCAACACGCTCGGCGTCGAGCAGGGCAACGGGCAGGGCGTGCAACGCTGGACCGCGCTGCTGGCCAGGCTCCCCGGCTACACCGTCAACGGCGACGGCGCGCTTGCCGAATGGTCCTGGCCCGGCCTGACCGACAACTACAACCACCGGCACGTGCACCACCTGTACGGCGCCTGGCCGTTGCACGAGATCAACCCGGAGCAACGGCCCGACCTCGTCCGCACCGCCCGCCGGGCACTGGACCTGCGCGGTGACGAGAACCTCTCGGCCCACGGCAGCCTGCACCGCGCCCTGGCCCGGGCCCGCCTCAAGGACGGCCCCGGCGTGTACGGCAACCTGCTGAAGATCCTCGGCCGGAACATGGTGTTCCGGTCCCTGATGACCTCCCACAACCCGAACCTGGACATCTACAACGCCGACGCCGCCAACGCCATCCCCGCAGTACTCGCCGAGGCGCTGGTCTACACCCGGCCGGGTGTCCTGGAACTGTTGCCCGCGCTACCCGACCAACTCCCCCGGGGCACCATCACGGGGGTACGCGGCCGCAACCGCATCCACGTCCAGCGGCTCAGCTGGGACACCGGCAGCCGTACCGCCACCGTCACCCTGACCTCGGCGATCACCCAGGACATCAGCCTGATCTGCCGACGGGGCATCGCCACCGTCACGACCACCCCCGGTGTCACGGTGACCTCCTCCACCCTCGGCGACCACGCCCGGGTCGTCACGCTGCCCGCCGGTACCACTGTCCAGCTCACCCTGGGCCTCACCGCGACCGCCCCGGCTGCCAGCTACCGGCTGGTCAACCGCAACAGCGGCAAGGTGCTCGACGTCAACGGCGCGTCCACCGCCGACGGCGCACGGGTCATCCAGTGGACCTGGACCGGCGCCGCCAACCAACGGTGGTCGTTGGAACCCAACCCCGACGGTTCCTACCGGCTGCGCAGCGCCCACAGCGGCAAGGTGCTCGGCAGCCCCGGCGGCTCCGCCCAGGGCGCGGCACTGGAGCAGTCGACCGATGCCAACAGCGACAACCAGTGGTGGAGGCTCGTGCCCGCCGGCAGCAGCGGTTACCACCGGCTGGTCAACGTCCGCACCGGTTGGTGTGCCGACGTGTCCGGCGGGTCGACCGCCGACGGGGCGAACGTCATCCAGTGGCCGACCGGCACCGGGGCCAACCAGGAGTGGCAACTCGTCGCCCTGTAGACCGGTGCGGGGCGGACCCGGTCCTCTGCGCAGGGTCCCGCTCGCGGCGACCTGAGCGGCCGGGCAGTCGGTCGGCTCCCCTACCGCTCCGACCACCCTCCGGGTGACACCGGTCGCGCCCTGTTGATCGAGGACCGGGCGGCGCGCGGGTAGACCCGAAGTCGCGTTGCTGATCGACGTAACTCGATATATTGTGCGAGGGAACGCTGCACCCTGCCCGCTTCCGAAGGGCTAGGCGCCAGGCAGCACAGGACTCGACCTCGGCGGCGCGCAGGTGGCAAGCAATGCATGGGACCCCGGGTTCCGGGGCGGCCCGTCCCACCGGGGCGGCCCTCCACGGCACCGCTTCCCGCCAGAGATCGAGGAGGAAACGCATACATGAACGACGTACCCACACCACCGAAACGCCGTACCCGCCGCCGCGCCCGGCTGCTCGTCGGCGGCATCTGCGCCCTGCTGGTCACCGCGTCCTCGGTGACCATGACGACATTCGCCCACGCCGATCTCAACGGCCCGCCGGGGACCACCCTGAAGGCTGCCGCCGAGCGGAGCGGCAGGTACTTCGGCGCCGCCATGGGGGCGGACCGGCTCAACGACTCGGGCTTCCTGAACATCGCGAGCCGCGAGTTCGACATGATGACGGCCGTCAACGAGATGAAGCCCGACGCGACCGAGCCCAACCCCGGCCAGTTCGAATTCCGTAACGGCGACGCCATCTACAACTGGGCCACCCAGCGCGGCATGCGGTTCCGGGGCCACACCCTGGCCTGGCACGCCCAGCAGCCGAGGTTCTGGGGAAGCCTCAGCGGCAGCGCCCTGCGGTCCGCGATGATCAGCCACATCAACGGCGTGATGGCCCACTACAAGGGCAAGTTCGCCTACTGGGACGTGGTGAACGAAGCCTTCGCCGAGAACGGCAGCCGACGCTCGTCGAACCTCCAGTCCACCGGCAACGACTGGATCGAGGTGGCGTTCCGGACCGCGCGGGCCGCCGACCCGAGCGTGAAGCTCTGCTACAACGACTACAACATCGAGAACTGGACGTACGGCAAGACGCAGGGCGTCTACAACATGATCAAGGACTTCAAGGCCCGTGGTGTCCCGGTCGACTGCGTCGGTCTCCAGACCCACTTCACCGGTGGCAGCTCGCTGCCCGGCAACTTCCAGCAGACGCTGTCGAGTTTCGCCGCCCTCGGGGTGGACGTGGCGTTGACCGAGGCCGACGTCACCAACGCCTCGACCAGCCAGTACCAGGGCCTGACCCAGGCCTGCATGAACGTCCCCCGCTGCGTCGGCATCACCACCTGGGGCATCCGGGACAGCGACTCCTGGCGGGGCAACGAGAACCCGTTGCTGTTCGACCGCAACAGCAACCCCAAGCCGGCGTACACCTCCGTGCTCAACGCCCTCAACGCCGCCTCCACCTCGGTGCCGGGGACGACCACGCCGCCGACCACCGCGCCACCCACCACCGCACCGCCGACCACCGCGCCACCCACCACCGCACCGCCGACCACCGCACCGCCCACCACGGCACCGCCGACCACCGCGCCACCGACCACCGCGCCGTCGGGTGCCTGCACCGCGACGTACCGTCTGGTCAACAGCTGGGCCGGTGGATTCCAGGGTGAGGTCACCGTGGCCAACAACGGCTCCGCCACCCTCAGCGGTTGGACGGTGCGGCTGACGCTCGCCGGCGGGCAGACCGTCGCCAACGTCTGGAACGGCGTCAACACCGGCACCACCGGCACGATCAGCGTCCGCAACGCCGACTACAACGGCACCCTGGGCGCGAACGCCTCGACCACCTTCGGCTTCCTGGCCAACGGGAGCAGCAGCGCGGCGCCCGGCAACATCTCGTGCACCAGTCCCTGACCGACGAGACGGTCACGCCCCTGACGCCGGCCGCCCCACGGGACAGCGGCCGGAGACCGCTCGGCTGAGCGCCGGGACGTCGAGGAACAGCCACGGTGGCCATCGCCGGCACCGTGGCTGTTCCCGTCCGCCACCCCCGCGCCGACGCCATCGACGGAGCTCAGCACCCCCTCGGGAGCTGCTCACCGAGCCCTCCGTCCATTTATGATCTTGCTTGCGAGCAGGGAGAACGCTGTAGTAGCGTGGCGACGCCGACCACTGGGGGGTGACGAACATCGGTAGGCAGAGCCATGGGGCGTGGGCGTGCCCTCGACATTCGCAATTCCGACACGTCGACACCTGGACAGGACGCCGACCGGAAGCCGATCTGCCCTGCTGAACAGGTCCACTGTTGGTCACGGAGCGATGGATCCGAGGATGTTCCCCACACCATGATTGATGCTGCTCTTCCGACGTCACCGGTCGTGTCGGCGAAGGCTCTCCAGAAACGCTTCGGGGACTTCGAGGCCGTCCGCGGCATCGATTTCGAGGTCCAGCGCGGCGAGGTGTTCGGATTTCTCGGACCCAACGGCGCGGGGAAGTCCTCGACGATGCGCATGATCTCCTGCATCTCCCCCCGATCCAGCGGTGAGCTGCGGATCCTCGACATGGACCCGCACGCCCAGGGGCCGCACATCCGCGCCCGGATCGGCGTCGTGCCCCAGCAGGACAATCTCGACAACGAGCTCACCGTCCGGGAGAACCTCCTCGTCTACGGGCGCTACTTCGGGCTGTCCCGGGCGCACGTGGCGGAGAAGGCCGCCGAGTTGATGGAGTTCGCCCGGCTCTCCGACCGGGCCAACGACCATGTGGAGCCGTTGTCCGGCGGCATGAAGCGCCGGCTCACCATCGCCCGGGCGCTTGTCAACGACCCCGAACTGGTCCTGTTGGACGAACCCACCACGGGCCTCGACCCGCAGGCCCGCCACCTGCTCTGGGAGCGGCTCTACCAGCTCAAGCAGGCCGGCGTCACCCTCATCATCACCACCCACTACATGGACGAGGCGGAGCAGCTCTGCGACCGCCTGGTGGTCATGGACGGTGGTCGTATCGTCGCGGAGGGCTCCCCGGCGGACCTCATCGCCCGGTACTCGAGCCGCGAGGTGCTCGAACTCCGTTTCCCCGTCGACCGACCGATGGAACGGACTGTCCTCGAAGGTCTCGCCGAGCGGGTGGAGGCGCTGCCCGACCGTTTCCTGTTGTATTCCGACAGCGGCGAGCACCTCCTCGATCGGGTCTCCGCCGCCGGCATGCATCCCGTCTCCAGCCTCGTCCGGCGCAGTTCCCTGGAGGACGTCTTCCTCAGGTTGACCGGCCGAAAGCTGGTGGACTGACGATGACGGGGACCACGGTGGCCACCGCACCGAAGGCCACCGGCCGGGTGGTCGGTGTCTGGCGGGCGGCCACGCTCCGGGTCGAGGCCTGCTGGCGGTGGTACCGGCGCAGCTGGCGTACCACGTTGCAGGCCTCCGCGCTGCAACCGTTGCTGTTCCTCGGCGCGATGGGGCTCTGCTTCGGCTCGCAGGTGCAGCCCGGCCCGGCGACCGGCGGTTACCTCTACGTGCAGTACATCGCGCCGGCACTCATGGTGAGCACCGTCCTCACCACGGCAGTCGCCGAGGCAGGCAAGCCGGTCCTGTCGAGTTTCCAGTGGCAGCGGGACTTCATCGCGGTGACCGCCACCCCGGTGACCCCGGGCCAGCTCCTCGCCGGGCAACTGCTGTGGATCACGCTCCGGCTGCTCATCGGGGCCGTCGTCTTCCTGCTGATCGGGATCCTCCTCGGCGGCTGGGTCGACGGGTGGGCCGTACTCGCGGTGCCGGTCGCCGTCCTCACCGGTGCGGCCTGCGCGGCGCCGGTCGCCGCCTACGCCGCGACGGTGCGCGGGGACGGGCACGGCCTGGTCGCCATCAACCGGTTCGTCGTGCTGCCGATGACCCTGTTCGCCGGCACGTTCTTCCCGATCTCGGCGCTGCCCCTCGCGGTACGGCCGATCGCCTGGATCTCCCCGCTGTGGCACGGCAACGAACTGGCGCGCGGCCTGACGCTGGGCGGCCTGTCGGCACCGGCTGCCGTCCTGCACGTCGCGTACCTCGTCGTGCTGCTCACGGTGGGTGCCGTCGCGGCGCGACGCCAGTTCTACCGGCGGCTGGTCGTATGACGACCACCCAGACCCGCCCGGGAATCCCGCACCAGCGGCGCGGCGTACTGCGGCGGATACTGCCGGTCGACGAGTACGCCGGTCTCGCCCGGGTCATCGTCGAGCGCTCGGCCCGGCTCTATCTGCGGGCCTGGGCGGTGCTGATCTCCGGTGTCGTCGAGCCGCTGTTCTACCTGCTCGCGGTCGCTGTGGGTTTCCGCTCGCTGGTGCCGGACGTGACGCTGGCCGACGGCAGCACGGTGCCCTACGTGGACTTCGTCGCTCCCGCGCTGCTGGCGGCCTCCGCCATGAACGGGGCGATCTCGGAGACGATGAGCATCTACTTCAAGCTGCGCTACGACAAGCTGTACGAGGCGATGCTCACCACCCCGGTCGGCCCGCTCGACATCGTCCTCGGTGAGGTCGGCTGGGCGGTCCTGCGCGGCGGGTTCTACGGCACCGTCTTCCTCGGTGTGCTCACCGCCATGGGTCTGGTCTCGACACCCTGGGCCGTCGTGTTGGTCCCGGTGGGGTTGCTGGTCTCCTTCGCCTTCGCCGCCGTCGGCATGGCCTGGGCCACCACGCTGCGTTCCCAGGCCCAACTGGACTACGTGACCCTGGCCTCGACCGCGATGTTCCTCTTCTCGACCACCTTCTTCCCGCTGTCCAGCTATCCGGCGCCGTTGCAGTGGCTGGTGCAGTTGTCGCCGCTCTACCATGGCGTCGAGCTGGCCCGGATGTTCTTCCTCGGTGCACCCGTGCCGAGCGCGCTGCTGCACGTGGCGTATCTCGTCGTCCTGGCCGTGGGCGGACTGTCCGTGGCCCGTGCGCGCCTCAGGAGCATGTTCCTGGGCTGACGCCGACCCGGCACCGCATCGGTGTGCTCCCCGCCGCGACCCTCAAGCGAAGGGATGATCGATGAAGTTGCACGTCCAACGCCTCCAGGACGCTTTCCGCCGCATGGTCGTCGACACCGGCGAGTGCTGGGCACCCGGCCTGCCCGGTGACCACCTGACCGCGCAGGTGCGGGCGTTCACCACCGCCACCGACGAGCACGCCCGGCGGGACTCCCTCGTCGAGATCGTCGCCATCGCCCTCTGCCTGGCGAACCAGTACGGTTGCGTGCTCCAACACGCGCTCACCAGCACGTCGGGAAGCGCCGACCTGGCGGACGCGATCGCCCCGACGGCCGGACCGCACCCGCCCGCCGACCTTCCCGACCGGCTCCGGCAACCGGCGCAGACTGTCGTGCGGGCGCTGGCCTACTACCGCTCCGACGTGTCGCCCGGCACCCGGCCGGACGTCACCGGGCTGCACCCTGTCCTGCCGGAACTGATCCTCGCGGCCTGCGCCGGTTTCGACTCCGCCGACGACCTGGCCGACCGGCTCACGGCCCGGCTGCGGGCGGCGCGGCGCCCGACCGGGGACGTCGACGTGGAGTTCGACCCGTCCTGCGCCGAGTCGGTTCGGCTCATCCGTCCCGTGCAGGAGCAGACGTACTGTCCGTTCGCCCAGAAGTCGTTCCTGTGGGGTCCGCCGGCGTACGACCGGACGCTGTCGTTCGCGCAGAACATGGACGCCGCCGTGCCCTGGGTACGCCGCTTCGTCCGGGTCCTGGACGGGGACGTCCTCGACGGCTTCGTCTTCGCCTTCCCGACCGACGTCTTCGGCGAGTCCCTCGACGACCTCGGCCGGCTGTTCCGCGCGTTCGTCGACCACCTCATCCGTACGCTGACCAGCGCGGCACCGGCGGGCCTGGACGTGGCCACGGTCACCGATCCGAAGTGGTACCTCGTGCTGGAGGGTGAGGAGTGCTTCGTCAGCGTCTTCGCGCCCTGCTACCCGCACGACCACTCCCGCTACCTGCACGGCGCGCAGGGATGGCTGCTGTTCATGTTGCAACCGGAGAAGGCCATCCTGCGGCAGCTCACGGTGGCCGACTACGGCGCCCGCTCCGCCGCGATCCGTGAGCGCTTCCGGGACGCGTTCCAGCCGTACCAGCTGGCCGACCGGGAGATCGACCGCTTCCTCCTCCCGTTGCGTGCCGGCGACCCGCCGGTGCGGTGGTACGAAGCGCCCATCGACATCCCATGAGCGATCACCGAGCGCTGGTACGAACGGGGGGAGAATCGTGAGCGGTGCCAGGAACCGGACGTCCGCCACCGGCAGCCTCGCGGGGCCGGACCAGGTCCTGAGCGGACCGGAGGTCACCCGTACCGGGGAGACCGTGCACGGGATGTTCGCCGCTGCCGCCGAGCGTCACCCCGGGGACGTCGCGGTCGTCGACGCCACCGGCGAGACCAGCTATGCGGCGCTGCGTCGGCTCGCCGCCGCGGTCACCGACCGGCTGCGCCGGCTCGGTGTGGGTCCGGGCGACGTCGTCGCCGTCCGGATACCACGCGGAGCCGCCCTCTTCGCCGCCGAGTTGGGCATCATGGCGACCGGCGCCGCCTATCTGCCGCTCGACCCGGCCGACCCGGCGCAACGCCATCGTCACCTGCTCACCGACGCCGACCCGGCGGCCCTGCTCGTCCCCGACGACGCCGGGACGGGCCCCGAGGGCCTGGCGTCCACCATGGGTGACGGGCGGCTGCACCGCCTCGACGCCTCGTGGTGGACCCCGGACGACACCTTGCGGGCACCCGACCACGACGACCCCGACGCGGCCGCCTACCTGCTCCACACCTCGGGATCGACGGGACGTCCCAAGGGCGTGGCGATGCCGCACCGGGCACTTGTCAACCTGCTCCGCTGGCACGAGAGCGCCCGACCGGGGGTGCACGGGTCGCGGACCCTCCAGGTGTGCGCCGTCAGCTTCGACTTCTCCTTCCACGAGATCTACTCCGCGCTCTGCCTCGGTGGCACGCTCGTCGTCGCCGACGACGGCCACCGCCGGGATCCGTACGCCCTGGCCACCTTCGTCGCGGCGCAGCGGGTGGAGCGGGTGTTCCTCCCCGTACCGGCGCTGACGCAGTTCGCCGAGGCCGCCGTGCAGCTGCCCGAGCCGCCGGCGCTGCGGCACATCGTCACCACGGGCGAGCAGTTGCGGCTCACCGAACCGATGCGCGTCCTCGCCGGACGCACCGGGGTGCGGCTGCACAACCACTACGGCGCCACCGAGTTCCAGGACGCGACGGTGGCCACGCTGCCCGACGACGTGACGCGGTGGCCGCTGATCGCCCCGATCGGCTGGCCCATCGACAACGTCGAGGTCGCGCTCCTCGACGGGCAGCACCGGCCGGTCCCCGCCGGCGAGCCCGGTGAGCTGTACGTCGGCGGGGCCGGCGTCGCCCCCGGGTACCGCGACCAGCCCGCGCTCACCGCCGAGCGGTTCACCACTCCCCCCGGGCTCTCCGGACGGTGGTACCGCACCGGTGACCTGGCCCGCCGCACCGACGCGGGGTTGGTGCACCAGGGCCGGGTCGACGCCCAGCTCAAGGTCAACGGGGTCCGGATCGAGCCGGCCGAGATCGAGGCCGCCGCCTGCGCCCACCCCGCTGTCCACCAGGCCGCCGCAGCGCTGCACGAGATCGACGGGCGGTCGCGGCTGGTCGTACACGTCGTGCTCCGCGAGGACGCGGTCGCCGGGGACGTCCTGCGCGAGGTGCCCGGGATCGTCGCCGGACGACTGCCGGTGGCGGTGCAGCCGTACGGCTTCGCGGTGGTCGACGAGCTGCCGCTCACCGCGAGCGGCAAGACGGCCCGGGACCGCCTGCGACCGCCGGACCGGCTGGTCCGCGCGGCACCGACGGCCACCGCCCTGCCGCGCAGCGAGCTGGAACGCCGGATCGCCGCGATCTGGCGGGAGGAGTTGGGGCTGGACGACGTCGGGGTCCGGGACAGCTTCTTCGACCTCGGCGGGGTGTCCGCCCAGCTGATCACCGTACGGCGGCGGCTCACCACCGAGTTGGGGCTCCGCGTCGGCGCGACCGACCTGGTCGAGTACCCGACCATCCGGGCGCTGGCCCGGCGGCTCGGCGGGGACGACCCGACAGTCACCGACGCCGGACCGGTCGCCGTGCGGCGGGCCGGCGGCGCCGACGACGACCGGGTGGCCGTCGTCGGCATGGCCGGCCGCTTCCCGGCCGCTCCCGACCTGGCGACGTTCTGGCGCAACCTGTGCGACGGCGTCGACGCGATCGTGGAGTGCTCCGACGAGGACGTCCGGTCCCAGGATCCGGCGCTGTCGACCGATCCGGACTTCGTCCGGATGGCGGGCCCGATCGCCGACCCCGAGTGTTTCGACGCGGCGTACTTCGGCATCAACGCCAAGGAAGCCGCGCTGATGGACCCGCAGCACCGGATCTTCCTGGAGTGCGCGGTCGACGCGTTCGAGGACGCCGGTGAGGTGCCGGCCGGCTCGCGTACCGGGGTGTACGCCTCCAGCAGCATCAGCACCTACCTGGTGAACAACCTGGTGCCGCACTTCGGCTACGCCGCCGACCGGCCGCTCACCGAGGCCGACACCCAGCAGTTCATGGTGAAGCTGGGCAACGACCGGAACTACCTGCCGACCCGGGTCTCCTACCGGCTCGACCTCGGCGGGCCGAGCATCAACGTGCAGTCGGCCTGTTCCAGCTCGCTGGTCGCGGTGCACCTGGCCCGACGTGCCCTGCTGGCCGGCGAGTGCGACCTCGCCCTGGCCGGTGGCGTGTCGGTGGTGGTGCCGCAGGCCGCCGGCTACCTCTACGAGGACGGTCTGATCCGCTCGCGGGACGGCCGGAGCCGGGTCTTCGACGCCGACGCGTCCGGCACGATCTTCAGCAACGGCTGCGGCGTCGTGCTGCTCAAACGGCTCTCGGCGGCGATCGCCGACGGCAACCGCATCTACGCCGTGGTGGCCGGTTCCGCGGTCAACAACGACGGCGTGGACAAGCTCGGTTTCACCGCGCCGAGCGCCGCCCGGCAGGCCGAGGTGGTGGCCGCCGCCCTGACCGACGCCGGGGTCCGCGCGTCCGAGCTCGGTTACCTCGAAGCGCACGGCACCGGCACGCCGCTCGGCGATCCGATCGAGGTGGCCGGGCTCGACCAGGCCCTGCGGGCGGTGGGCGGGGCGGCGCCGGGCAGCGTCGCGGTCGGCTCGGTCAAGAGCAACATCGGGCACCTCGACGAGGCCGCCGGCATCGCCGGGCTGATCAAGGCCGCGCTCGCCGTGCACCACGGGGTGATCCCGGCGAGCCTGCACTTCCGTACGCCCAACCCGGAGATCGACTTCGGGGCCAGCGCGCTGCGGGTGCCGACCGGCACCGAACGGTGGCCGGCGGGGCGGCACCGGGTGGCGGCGGTCAGCTCGCACGGCATGGGTGGCACCAACAGCCACCTCGTCCTCACCCAGGCGCCGGAGCGCGCCCCGGAGTCCGACCCGACAGTCACGCCGAACGGTTCGGTGCTGCTGCCGATCAGCGCCCGTGCCCCGGAGGCGGCGCACGAGTTGGTCGCCCGGTACCAGGCGCTACTCACCCAGGACGGGGCCGACCTCGCCGGCATCGCCCGGTCGGCGGCGCTCGGGCGGACCCATCACCCCTACCGGGTCGCCGTGCTCGCCACCGACGCCCGGGAGGCGGCGGAGCTGCTGGGGCGGGCGACCGTGCACGCGCCGCGCGCCGAGGGGGCGCTCGCCTTCGTCTTCGCCGGCCAGGGTTCCCAGTGGGTCGGCATGGGCGCGGACCTCCACGCCGGCTACCCGGTGTTCCGGTCGGCCTTCGACGAGTGCGCCGAGGAGGTCCGCCGGGCCACCGGCACCGACCTGCGCGAACTCGTCTTCGACGGGGTCGGCGGCGAGCTGGACCGGACGGCCTGGGCCCAGCCCGCCCTGTTCGCGGTGCAGTACGCCCTCGCCCGGCTCTGGCAGTCCTGGGGCGTACAGCCGGACGTCGTGACCGGGCACAGCGTGGGTGAGTTCGTGGCGGCCTGCCTCGCCGACGTGCTGTCCCTGCCGGACGCGCTGCGCCTGGTGCTGGCCCGGGGTCGCCTGATGGACGCGTTGCCCGACGGTGGGGCGATGTTGTCGCTGCTCGCTCCACCCGACGCCGCCGCCGGCCTGCTCGCCGAGCTGGGCGTCGAGGTGAGCGTGGCGGCGGTCAACGACCATGACTCGGTGGTGCTCTCCGGTGCCGCCGAGCTGATCGAACGGGTCGGCGTCGAGGCGGACCGTCGCGGCTGGCGGTCGCACCGGCTGCGCGTCTCGCACGCCTTCCACTCCGCGCTGATGGACCCGATGCTCGACGAGTTCCGCGCGGTCGCCGCGCAGGTGGACCACCGGCCGCCCCGCATTCCGGTGCTCGCCGGCCGCACCGGGGCGGCCGTGTCGGCCTTCGACGCCGAGCACTGGGTGCGGCACGCCCGGGACACCGTCCACTTCGCCCGCTGCGTGGACAGCGCCGTCGCCGACCACGCGGTCACCACGATCGTCGAGGTGTCACCGAAGCCGACCCTGGTCCGGTTCGCCGCCCGCGAGGGTGTGCTGGTGGTGCCGACCCTGCGCGAGGACGCCGGACGCGCACAGCTGCTGGACTCGCTGCGCCGGCTCTACCTGGACGGTCGGCAGGTGACGTGGTCCGGCGTGCACAGGCGGCGCGGCGAACCGGTCGCGTTGCCCGGCTACCCGTGGCAGCGCACCCGGCACTGGATCGAGCCCGCCCGTCGGACGACGCGGACCGGGCCGGGCCGCTCCGGCGGGGTCTTCCTCGGTGAGCGGGTGGACCAGCCGGGCAGCAGCGAGATCCGGTTCGTCTCCCAGGTCGACCCGGGCCACCCCCGGTGGTTGACGCAGCACCGCATCTTCCGGCGCGTGGTGATGCCCGGGGTCGCGTACCAGGACCTCGCCTTCGCCGCCGCCGGGGAGATCGGGCTGCTCCGGCCCGCCCTCGACGACTTCCTCATCCACCAGGCGATGCGCTTCGCCGACGACACCGAGACCCGCGACCTGCACGTGGTGCTGAAGCCGGTGGCGGACGGCCACGCGGTCGAGATCCACTCCCGGTCGGAGGTCGAGACGGGCCCGTGGACCCTGCACGCCACCGGCACCCTCACGGCCGGCTCGACATCGCCGGTCGCCGACCTGGAGGCGCTGCGCCGGCGGTTCGTCACACCGGTCTCCCCCGAGGAGATCTACCGTGGCGAACGCGGTCGGCTCATCGACCTCGGCGAGTGGTTCCAGGTCACCACGGAGCTGTGGCGGGACGGTCCGGGCTGCCTGTCCCGCATCGCACTGCCGGCCCGGGTGACCTCGGCGGCCCACCTGCACGCGGTGCATCCCATCCTGCTGGAGGCGTGCCTGCTCGCGCTCACGGTGACCTATCCGCGACCGTTCGCCGAGCGCACGTACATCCCGGTCGGCGCCCAGCGGGTCACCCTGCACCGGGCCGGGACGTCGGGGAGCGCCTGGTGTCACGCCGAGCTGCGGCCTACCGACGACCCGGATCCGCGCTCGCTGGTCGGGGACATCACCCTCTACGACGACGACGGACGGGTCCTTGTCGTCATGGCGGGTGTGCTGCTGCGCCAGGCGACCGCCGAGGCGATGGCGGGGGACGCGGACGCCGCCCGCTGGCGACGTCGGCTGTACCGGCCGGTGTGGGTGGAGCAGGCCCTGCCGCCTGGCACCACCCGGACGGCCCTGCCGGCGGGTGCACGGGTCGGCTCGTGGATCGCCGTCGGCACCGAGCTGGCGCACTCCGTCGCGGAGGCGGCCGAGCGTCAGGGGGTGCGCTGCCGGGTCGTCGCCGACGCCACCGACCTGGCCGGGGCCGTGTCCCGGGAGCAGCCGGACGCCGTACTGCTCGCCTGGCCTGCGGAGCGTCCCGACCCGGGCCCCGACGCCGGCCCGGCCCGGGACCTGACGCTGTCGCTGCTGGACTGCTTCCGGAGCCTGCTGGAGCTGCCGTCCCCGCCGTCGGTGACGGTCCTCACCCGGCAGGCCTGGGGCGGTGCACCGCGCCCCGCCCAGACCGCGCTCTGGGGGCTCACCCGGGTCCTCGGTCAGGAGCGTCCCGACAGCCTGCCGACCCTGGTCGACCTGCCCGCGCACGGCGAGGATCCGGACGCGATCGTCGCGGAGACGGCGGCCCGGGTCGCCGACGAGGTGACGCTGCACGACGGGCGACGCCGGGTGCTGCGGCTGCGGCCGGACACCGACCGGCCGGACGACCTGACGATCGACCCCGGCGGCACCCACCTCGTCACCGGCGGCCTGGGTGGTCTGGGAATCGAGGTCGCCACGACGCTGGTCGCCGCAGGCGTACGCCACCTCGCCCTCGTCGGTCGGAGCGAGCCGGGCGAGCAGGCGCGGGAGCGGATCGCCACGCTCACCGCCGCAGGCGTCGAGGTGCGTACCTTCACCGCCGACGTCAGCGACGACGGGCAGGTCGCCGCGCTGGTGGCCGGGGTCGGGCAGGAGATGCCCCCGCTGACCGGGGTGCACCACCTCGCCGGCGTGCTCGCCGACGGGCTGCTGGAGACGCAGACCCCCGAACGCTTCGACCAGGCATGGGCCGCCAAGGCGGGTGGCGCGTTCGCCCTCCACCGGGCCACCACCCACCTACCCCTGACCCACTTCGTCCTGTTCTCGTCGTCGTCCGGGCTGCTCGGCACCGCCGGGCAGGGCAACTACGCGGCGGCCAACACGTACCTCGACGGTCTCGCCGCGGCCCGGCGTGCCGCCGGGCTCCCCGGGGTGTCGATCCAGTGGGGGTCGTGGGCGCAGACTGGCATGACCGCCCGGGCCGGGATCGAGGAACGCCTCGACCGGCTCGGTGAGGGCGTGCTGCCGCTGGGCGAGGCCACCGGGGCGCTGCGGGCCATCCTGGCCACGCCGCCGGACGACGGCGTGGTGGCCGTCCTGGCGCACACCTGGCCGCGCTACGCCGCGCACCACGCCACACCGCCGGGCCCGGTGCGTGACCTGCTGCCCGCCGACCCGGTGGCACGGCCCGACGCCGCCGGCCTGGCCGACCGGCTGCGCGAGGCGCCGCCCGACCAGCGGCGCAAACTCGCCGACGGGTACGTCCACGACATCGTCGCGGAGGTGCTCGGCGTGGCCCAGGTGGAAACCGACGCCGGGCTCTTCTCCCTCGGCCTGGACTCGCTGGCCTCGTTGGAGCTGCGTAACCGGCTGCAGAGCGCGTTCGCCGTCCGGCTCGGCCAGACGGCGGTGTTCGACCATCCGACGGTGGCCGGGCTCGCCGAGCACCTGCTCACCGTCCTCGACCTGCCGACCGGCGGCCCGTCCGACGGGCCGGTCAGCGGGCCGACCGACGGGGCGTCCAGCGGGCCGGCCGACGGGGTGCCGGTGGAAGAACAGTCGATCGACGAGGTGGCCGCGTTGCTGGCGAAGAGGCTCGAGAACCGATGAGTACCGACTACGGTCCACTGCTGCGCAAGGCACTGGCCCGCATCGACGAACTGGAGACGGCGGCGGCCCGCCGGCACGAGCCGATCGCCGTGGTGGGCATGGCCTGCCGGCTGCCGGGCGCACCGGACCCGACGGCGTACTGGGACCTGCTGGCCGGCGGGGGGTGCGCCCTGGGGCCGGTGCCGGACGGCCGCTGGCCGGTGGACGGGAGCTTCGTCGACGCGGGCGGCTTCGTCGGTGCCCTGCGGGACTTCGACGCCCGGTTCTTCGGGATCTCCGGGCGGGAGGCCGCCACCCTCGACCCGCAGCAACGGCTGCTGCTGGAGCTGGCCTGGGAGGCGTTCGAGGACGCCGGCGTCCCCGGCCGGTCGGTCCCGGAGTCGACAGGCGTCTTCGTCGGCATCAGCAACATCGACTACCGCGAGGGCATGACCCACGAGGACGACGTCGACGGGTACTTCTCCTCCGGTGCCACGCCGAGCACGGCGAGCGGGCGGCTCGCGTACGTCTTCGGCACCCGTGGGCCGGCGATGTCGGTCGACACGGCGTGTTCGTCCTCGCTGGTCTCGGTGGACCTCGCGGTCCGGCACCTGCGGGACGGCACCTGCGAGCTGGCCCTGGCCGGCGGGGTCAACCGGATGGTCACGCCGCACGAGAGCCGCAGCCTCACCACCGCAGGCATGCTGTCGCCCACCGGGCGCTGCCTGCCGTTCGACGCCGCCGCCGACGGCTACGTACGCGCCGAGGGCGGCGGTCTGGTGGTGCTCAAGCGGGCGTCGGACGTCGGCCCGCACGACCGGGTCCTCGGCCTGATCCTCGGTAGTGCCGTGAACCAGGACGGTCGGAGCAGCGGCCTCACCGTGCCGCACGGCCCCTCCCAGCAGGAGGTGATCCGCGCGGCGCTGCGCGACGCCGGGGTGGAACCCGACGCGGTGGGATACCTGGAGGCGCACGGCACCGGCACCGCCCTCGGCGACCCGATCGAGGTCAACGCGCTCGGTGTGGTCTTCGCCGGTCGCCGTGACCCGCTGCGGATCGGCTCGGTCAAGGCCGCCATCGGCCACGCCGAGTCCGCCGCCGGCATCGCGGGCCTGCTCAAGGTGCTGCTCGTGCTGCGACACGGGGTGGTGCCGCCGACCCCCCTGGTGACCGGGCCCAATCCCCGCATCGACTGGGACGACATCCCGGTCCGGGTGCCGTCCAGCAGCGAACCCTGGCCGGCCGGCGCCCGCCGGATCGCCGGCGTGAGCTCCTTCGGCTTCAGCGGCACGAACGCCCACCTGGTCGTCGCCGAACCGCCACCCCCGGCCGGACCGCCCACGCCTGCCGGCCCTCCCGCCCAGGCTGGTCCCGACCATGCGGACCAGGCCGGTCCCGACCATGCGGACCAGGCCGAATCGGACCGTGCGGACCGGGTCGCCGGTCCGGTCCCCGCCGACGGGCCGCTGCTGCTGCCGCTGTCGGCGCGGCACCCGCAGGCCCTCGCCGACCTGGCCGACGCCTACGCCCGGCAGCTCCGGGCGGGGGCGGACCCGGCGGCGCTCGCCCTGGTCGCCGCCGTCGGCCGCAGCCATCTGCCCTGGCGTCGGTGCGCCGTCGGGGCGACCGCCGAGGAGCTCGACGCCGCCCTGCGGCGGCCGGGACCGGCCGGCCCCGTCGGACAGCGCCCCCGGGTGGCGTTCCTGTTCACCGGCCAGGGTGCCCAGCGGCCGGGGATGGCCGCCGAGCTGTTCCGGACCGAGCCGGTGTTCCGGGCCGCCGTCGGGGAGTGCGCCGAGGTCCTGGATCCGCTGCTCCCGGTGCCCCTGACGGAGCTGCTGTCCGACTCCGGCGAGCTGATCGGCGAGACCCGCTTCACCCAGCCCGCGCTGGTCGCCGTCGGTTACGCGCTGTCCCGGCTCTGGCAGGACTGGGGCGTACGCCCGGAGTACGTCCTGGGGCACAGCGTCGGGGAGTACACGGCGGCCTGCGTGGCCGGGATCCTGACGCTGCCCGACGCCCTGCGCCTGGTGGCCGAGCGGGCCCGCCTCATGCAGCAGTGCCCGCCCGGGGTGATGGTCGCCGTCCGGTGCGGCGTCGAACAGGTCGAACCGCTCCTGGCCGGGGCGTCCCGGTCGGCCGTCGCCGCGGTCAACGGTGCCGGGAGCACGGTGCTGTCGGGCGAGGAGAGCGAACTACGGCCGGTCCTCGACGCGCTGGCCGCCCAGGGTGTGACGCACCGCTGGCTCACCGTGTCGCACGCGTTCCACTCGCCGCTGCTCGCCGACTTCGCCGAGCCGTTCACCGCGTTCGCCCGGGGCATCACGTACCACCCGGCCCGGATCCCCCTGGTGTCCAACCTGACCGGCACGGTCGGCACGACGATCGACGCCGACTACTGGCGCGAGCACGCCATGCGGCCCGTGCTGTTCCAGCGGGGGGTGCGGACGCTGCGCGAGGCGGGCGTGGACACGCTTGTCGAGCTGGGGCCGGAGCCGGTGCTGCTGGGCGTCGCCGGTCAGGACTGGCCGGAGGCCCGGCGACTGCCCAGCCTGCGCGGCGGCCGGGAACGGCAGACCCTGCTGGACAGCCTGGCCCGGCTCCACGACAGCGGCGCCGACCTCGACTGGACCGCGGTCACCCGGCAGCACGCCACCGGCCGGCGGTTCGTGGCCGCACCGACGTACCCGTTCCAGCGGGAACGCCACTGGGCGCTTACCGACACCACCGCCCCGGGCCGCCCGACGCGCCCGCTCGACGTGGTCCAGGTCGGCTGGGAGGAGCAGACGCTGCCGGTCGGCCCGTCGCGCGCGTTCGACGCGCTGGTCGTCGGGCCGGACGCCGAGCGGCTGGCCCGGGCGGTGCCCCTGCCGTGCCGTACCGGCCGGCTGACGCCTGACACCCGGGTCAGCGACGTCGTCTACGCCGCCCCGGCCACCGGCGGGGATCCGGAGCGGACGACAGCCGCCTGCGCCGAGCTGCTGTCGGTCGCCCGGGACCTCGCCGCGCGGGCCACCCCGCCCCGACTGGTGCTGGTGACGCGTGGTGCGGCCGTCGACGCGCCCGACCCCGGTCACAGTGCCCTCCGGGGCCTGGTCCGCACCGTGCAGGCCGAACACCCGGCCCTCGACTGCCTCGCCGTCGACGTCGTCGCGCCCGCCAGGGACGACCCGGCACCCCCCGCAGACGACCCGGCACCCCCCGGAGACGACGCGACGCCGCCCGGAGACGATGCGATGTCCACCGGGGACGACTGGGCCGGCCTGCTCGCGGCCGAGCTCACCGCCCCGGCGGGACACCGGTTCGTCCGGCTGGCCGGCGGGCGTCGGCTGACGCCCGCGCTCGCGCCGCTGCCGGTCCCCGCCGGCGAGCCCTGGCAGCCGCCACCCGGGGCCGTGCTCGTCACCGGCGGTCTCGGTGCGCTCGGCCTGCGCCTCGCGCAGGACCTGGCCGCCGCCGGCGTACGACAGCTGGTGCTGTTCGGCCGCAGCGCGCCGTCGGAGGCCGCACGGGTGGTCGTCGACCGGCTCCGGGAGGACGGGGTGGACGTCCGGCTCGTCCGGGGCGACGTCACGGTGGAGCAGGACGTCCGGCGGGCCCTCGACGAGGCCACCCCGCTCGCCGGGATCGTGCACGCCGCCGGGGTGCTGGACGACGGGCCGCTGGAGGAGCAGACCCCGGAGCGGTTCGCCGCGGTGCTGCGGGTCAAGGTGCACGGTGGACACCTGCTGGACCGGCTGAGCCGGCCGTTGGAACCCCGGTTCTTCGTCGCCTACTCGTCGCTCGCCGCAGTGGTGCCGACGCGCGGGTCGGGCGGGTACGGGGCCGCGAACGCGTACCTCGACGGGCTGTCGGCCGGTCGGCGCGCGGCGGGCCTGCCCGCGCTGTCGGTGGCGTGGGGCCCCTGGGCCGGGTCGGGGATGGCGGCCGGCGAGGCCGCGCTGCACGAGGCGACGGGCCTGCGGATGATCGACCCGGCCGCCGGGACCGGCACGCTGCTCGCGCTGCTGGCCGCTCCCGACGTGCCGGCCCGGGTGGTGGTGGCCCCGGCCGACTGGTCGCGGTTGCGGGACACGCTCGCCGAGACCGCCCCGCCCGGGATGTTCGACGCACTGGCCACCCCGCCGGGCGACGCCGGGGAGCCCGCCACGCGGACGGTACGGATCGAGGACACCGCGGCCCTGCGGGACCACGTGGTGGCGGTGGTACGCGACGTGCTGCGCATCGGTGGGCCGGTCGACGACCACGAGGGCTTCTTCGACCTGGGCTTCGACTCGCTCACCGTGCTGGAGCTGCGCACCCGGTTGCAGGCGGAGCTGGGTGTCCGGCTGCCCTCCACGGTGGCCTTCACCTTCCCGACGGTGGACCGGCTCGTCCAACGGCTGCGCACCGAACTCGGCCTGCCGGATGCGCCGCCACCGCACCCCGTGCCGTCCGTCCCGCCGGCGGTCACCGCGCCGGACGCGGACGACGAACTGGCCGCGCTGCTCGCCCGCGTGGATCGTGGTTACCGAGAGATCCAGGGCATGTGATGACCCGGTTCCGGGCACAGCAGGCACTGCGGACCGACGCCGGAGGGGGAGTACGTGAACGAGGCTGAGCTGCGTGAGGCGCTGCGACGGTCGGTCGCGGTCATCGACTCGCTCGAACGCCGCCTCGAACGGGCCGACCAGCCGATCGCCGTGGTGGGGATGGCGTGTCGTTTCCCCGGGGCACCGGACCTCGACGCGTACTGGCGGCTGCTCGTCGACGGGGTGGACGCCATCACCGACATCCCCGCCGACCGGTGGGACGTCGACCGCTACTACGACCCGGACCGGGCCGCGCCCGGCAAGATGTACAGCCGGCGGGGCGGATTCGTTGCCGAGGTCGACAGGTTCGACGCCGCCTTCTTCGGCATGTCGCCCCGGGAGGCCGGCCGCACCGACCCGCAGGCCAGGATGCTGCTCGAAGTCAGCTGGGAGGCGCTGGAGCACGCCGGGCAGTCACCGCAGCTGCTGCGGGGTTCCCGGACGGGGGTCTACGTCGGGTACGCCGAGAACGACTACGCGAAGCTGGTCGACCGGTTGACCGGGCGCAGCGGTGTGGTCGACCCGTACGACGCCACCGGCACGGGAGCGTGCTTCGCCTCCGGCCGGATCTCGCACGTGCTGGGCCTGCACGGCCCGAACCTGGCGGTCGACACCGGATGCTCCAGCGCGCTTGTCGCCATGCACCAGGCGATCGGGGCGCTGCGGGCCGGCGACTGTGACGTGGCGCTCGCCGGCGGGGTGCACCTGCGGCTCGCACCCGAGACCACGCTGGCCCTGGCCCGGACCGGCGCGCTGTCGCCGGACGGGCGGTGCAAGACCTTCTCCGCCGCGGCCGACGGGTTCGGGCGCAGCGAGGGCTGCGGGATGATCGTGCTCAAGCGACTGTCCGACGCCCTGGCCGACCGGGATCCGGTGCTCGCCGTCGTGCGGGGCAGCGCGGTCAACCACGACGGTCCCGCCAGCGGCCTGACCGCGCCGAACGGGGCCGCCCAGGCGGCGCTGATCGACGCGGCGCTGCGCCGGGCGGGTGTCGGCCCGCACGAGATCGGTTACGTCGAGGCCCACGGCACCGGCACGCTGCTCGGCGACCCGATCGAGGTCGACGCGCTCGGCTCGGTCTTCGGTGCCGTCGAGGGGCCGGTCTGGCTCGGCTCGGTGAAGTCGAACATCGGGCACACCGAGGGCGCGGCAGGCGCCGCCTCGGTGATCAAGACGGTGCTGGCCATCGCGCACGGGCTCGTCCCGCGAAGCCTGCACGCCGAACCGCCGAACCCGCACGTCGACTGGGCGGCGTCGCCGTTCGCCGTCCCGTCGGGCAACCAGCCCTGGCCGGCGGACCGCCGCTACGCGGGGGTCAGCTCGTTCGGGATGAGCGGCACCAACGCGCACCTCGTGCTCGGTCCACCCCCGCCCCGGGAGGCCACCACCGCACCCCGCCGTCCGGTCCGGGTGCTGCCCGTGTCGGCGCGTACGCCGGCCGCCCTCGCTGTCCTGCTCGACCGGTACGCCGACGCCCTGCGTGCCGACGTCGACGTCACGGCGCTGTGCCTCACCGCCGCCACCGGCCGGTCCCACCTGCCGGTACGGGCGGCGGTGACCGGCGAGACGGGCACCGAGCTCGTCGAGCGGTTGGTCGAGCGTCGGACCACGGCATCGGCCGCCCCGGCGCGGAAACCGACGGTCGCCTTCCTGTTCACCGGCCAGGGTGCCCAGTGGGTGGGCATGGGTGCGCAGCTCTACGCCACCTCGGCGGTGTTCCGGGCGGCGGTGGACGAGTGCGTGCCGGTGATCCGGGAGCTGACCGGCACCGACATCCGTACCGTCATGTTCGACGGTGCCAACGCGGACCTGGCCGACACCACCTGGACCCAGCCGGCCCTCTTCGTGCTCGGTCTCGGCCTGGCCCGGCTGTGGCAGTCGTGGGGGGTCGCCCCGGCGATCCTCGTCGGGCACAGCGTCGGCGAGCTCACCGCCGCCTGTGTGGCCGGCACGGTCTCCGTGCCCGACGCGCTGCGCCTGGTGGTCGCCCGGGGCCGGCTGATGGCGGGCGGGGCGGGCGCCGGGGTCATGACGGCGGTCGCCGCGGACGAGAAGACCGCCGCCGCCGCCATCGGTGATCTCGACCGGACGGCCGTGGCCGCGCTGAACAGCCCGCACGAGACGGTGCTCTCGGGGCCGGCGGACCAGGTCGAGCAGGCGGAGGCGCGGCTGCGGGCCGACGGGGTACGGGTGCGTCGGCTGGCGGTGTCGAACGCCTTCCACTCGCCACTGATGGCGTCGGCCGCCACCGCGTTCGCCGAGGTCGTCGCGGAGGTGCCGCTGCGCCGGCCACGGCTGCCGATCGTCGCCAACGTGCACGGCGTCGCCGACCCGGAGCTGCTGACCCGGCCGGCGTACTGGGCCGACCACCTGGTGAGCCCGGTGCGGTTCGCCGACGGGATCCGGCACGCCGCCGACGCGGGGGCCGACCTGCTGGTCGAGATCGGCCCGAAGCCGGTCCTGCTGGGCTTCGCCCGCGACTGCCTGGCCGATCGGGAGGGCGTGCGGTTCGTGCCGAGCATCCGCCCCGGGCAGGAGTGGTCGACCCTGGCCGCCGGCCTGGCCGAGTGCTACGAGCACGGGGTCGACGTCGACTGGCGGGCGTTCGAGGGCGACCACGACACCGTACGCGTCGCCGCGCCGACCTACCCGTTCGAGCGGGAACGGTACTGGCTGCCCGAGCCGCCGCCGGCCACCCGCGCGCAGCACGGTGTGTTCACCGATCTCGTCGAGGACACCGGGGACGGCATGCTGGTGGCCCAGGCCCGGCTCACCCCGGCGACCTCGGCCCTGGCGGAGCACCGGATCCACGGTGACGTGGTGGCACCGGCCGCCTTCCATCTGGCGGTGCTCCTCGACGCGGCCCGCGCCGAGGCCGGGGACCGGCACGTCGACCTCGTCGACCTGGTCTTCCCCGCCCCGCTCGCCGTGCCGGCGGAGGGCACCGTACGGGTCCGGGCCCGGCTGCACGGCCCGGCGGCCCGGCGGGAGTGCACGCTGGAGACGGTCACCGACGGCGGACCGGTCATCCACGCCGTCGGGCAGGTACGGCTGGGCGTCCCGCCCGACCTGGGCGAACGGCGCGATCCGGCGGTGCTCCGGTCCCGGCTCGACCGGGTCGTCGACCCGGTCGAGCTGTACGGGCGACTCGCGGCGGGCGGCGTCGACCTCGGGCCGACGTTCCGGTGGCTGTCGGCGGTACGGGTCGGTGCCGACGAGGCGTTCGCCGAGCTGTCGCCGCAACCGCACCCGCCGGCACCGCGCCCGGACAGCGTGCATCCCGGCCTCCTGGACGCCTGTTTCCAGCTCACCGAGGCGATGCGGGCCGCGACGGACACCGTGGCCCGGCTGCCCTTCGCGCTGGGCCGGCTCACCCTCGACGGCCCGGCCCTGCACCGGGCCCGGTACGTGCACGCCCGGCGGGCCGCCGACGACGCCTGGCACCTGACGATCCTCGCCCCGGACGGGGAGCCGGTCGGTCTCCTCGAAGCCTTCCAGGACCGGGTCGTCGACCGGGACGCCCTGGCCGCCCCCCGGTGGGAAAGCGGCTGGTTCGCCCGGCAGGAGTGGCAGCCGGCCGGGGCGGTCGACCCGGCCCGGCCGGAGCGACCGCTGCTGCTCGCCGAGGACACCCCGTGGGCGGCGGCGGTGGCCGGTGCACTCGGCTGCCCCCGACGTGACCTCGACGGCGATCTCGGCGAGGAGGGCGACCGCGCCGCCCACGTCGTGGTCGCGTTCGCGCCGACGGGTGACGACGCCAGGGCGACCACCCGGTTCCTGGACACCCTGCTCCGGCAGGTGCGCCGGCTGGGCGACCGGGACACCCCGCCCCGGTTGACCCTGCTGACCCGGGGCGGGCAGCCCGTCGACGCCACTGTGGTGGCACCGTCGCAGACCGCGGTCTGGGCCTTCGCGCGTACCGTCGCCGCCGAGTATCCCGACCTGGGCTGCCGGGCGGTCGACGTGGCGGACGAGGCGGACCTGGCCGAGGCCGCGGCCCGGATCGCCGCTGCGGACTCCGGTGACCGGCTGGTGATCCGCGCCGGCCAGGCCCACCGGGAGGTGTTCGCCGAGGTGGATCCGCCCGGCCCGGCCGGGCCGGCGCGGCTCGTCCTCACCTCCTACGGCAGCCCGGACGCTTTGACGACGGTCCCGCTCGACCGCCGGCCGCCCGGACCGGGCGAGGTCGAGATCGAGGTGCGCGCGGCGGGGCTGAACTTCCGCGACGTGCTCGTCTCCCTCGGCATGCTCGCCGAGCACTACGCCGACGACCGGGGCATCACCCGGGCCGCCGACGTCCCGCTCGGTTTCGAGTGCGCGGGGGTCGTGGTGGCGGTGGGGGCCGGGGTCACCGACCGGGCGGTCGGTGACGACGTGGTCGTGTACACCGAGCATGCCTTCGCCACCCACGTCACCGTCCGGGCGGAGCACACGGCGGCGCTGCCCGCCGGCATGAGTCACGCGCAGGGGGCGACGCTGCCGCTGGCGTTCCTCACCGCGCAGTACGCCCTGCACCACCTGGCGCAGCTGCGCGCCGGGGAGCGGGTGCTGATCCACGCCGCGGCCGGCGGTGTCGGGCAGGCAGCCGTCGCGCTGGCCAGGGCCGCCGGCGCGGAGGTGTTCGGTACGGCGAGCGCGCCGAAGCACGACGTCCTGCGGCGGATCGGGGTCGACCACGTGCTGGATTCCCGCAGCACCGACTTCGCCGACCGCGTCCGGGAACTCACCGACGGGCGGGGCGTGGACGTGGTGCTCAACAGCCTCAACGGGGAGAGCATCGCCGCCGGCCTGCGGTCCCTGGCCGACGGCGGCCGGTTCGTCGAACTCGGCCGGGTGGGCGTCTGGACCGCCGAGCAGGCCCGGCGGGTCCGCCCCGACGTGCGGTACCACCGGTTCGACTTCGGGGACGTCGCCGAGCAGGATCCGACAGTGGTCGCCCGCCTGTTCGCCGCTCTGCTGCCCCGGTTCGACACGGGCGAGCTGTCCCCGCTGCCGCTGCGTGCCTTCCCGATGACCGGGGCCGCCGAGGCGTACCGGTACATGCAGCGCGCCCGGCACACCGGCAAGCTGGTGCTCGTGCCGCCGACGCCTGTGGAACTCGCGGGGTCGGGGGTGCTGGTGACCGGTGGCACCGGCGCGCTGGGCCGGCGGGCGGCCCGGATGCTTGCCGACGCGGGCGCACGACGGATCGTCCTGATGGGGCGCGGCACCCCGCCCGACCAGGTGCTCGACGACCTGCGCGGGCGTGGCGTCGAGGTGGAGTTCGTCCGGGGCGACGTCGCCGTGGAGGCCGACGTGCGGCGGGCCGTCGCGCGTACCGGCACGCTGGGCGGGATCGTGCACGCCGCCGGTGCCCTCGACGACGGTGTCCTGCGCGGTCAGACCGCCGAGCGGTTCGCCACCGTCCTGCACCCCAAGGTGTACGGCGGGGCCGTGCTCGACCGGGTCGCCCGGGAACACCGCCCGGCGTTCTTCGTGGTCTTCTCCTCGGTCACCGCCGTCGAGGAACGCGGCGGTCAGGGGGCGTACGGCGCGGCGAACGCGTACCTCGACGGCCTGGTCGCCCGCCGCCGGGCCGACGGCCTGCCGGGGCTCTCGATCGCCTGGGGGCCGTGGGCGGGGGACGGCATGGCCGCGAGCCTGACCGGGCTCCGCAAGATCGACCCGGACACCGGTGCCGCCGTCCTGCGCCGGCTCCTCACCGCCGGCACCGCCACGCCCGCCACGGTCGTGGTGGACCCGAACCGGAGCCCGGCCGCGCCCCGGACCGCCGAGACCCGGACCGCCGCGTCGCCGGCCGCGCCCGTCACTGTGGACCGGCCCCGCACCCCGGCGGCGATGACCGACTACCTGGCGGGCGTGGTCCGCCGGCTCACCGGGCTGCCGGCCCGGGTGCCGCTCGACGACCGGACGCTCTTCGCCGAGGTCGGGGTGGACTCGCTGGTCCTCATCGAGTTCCGTCAGCGGATCCAACGGGACCTGTCGGTGTCGGTGCCGGCGTCGACGGTCTTCGACCACCCGTCGCTGGGGGAGATGGCCGGCCACCTGCTGGCCCTGCTGGCACCCCCGCCGTCCGCAGCCCCGGCACCGGGTGCCCGCCGGCCACCCGCCCGGGACCTCGACGAGGCGGACGCGGAGGACCTGCGCCGCATCCTCGACGAGGAGCTCGGGGAACTCGACGAAGGGATGGTGTGAGTTGTCGACGGAGAGTTCCGACGATCTCGACCGGCTGCGCAAGGCGGCCCGGACGATCCGCACCCTGCGCGCGTCCGTCGCCGAACTGCAGGGCGCCGCGACCAGGCCCGTCGCCGTCGTCGGCATGGCCTGCCGCTTCCCGGGCGCCGCCGATGTCGCGCAGTTCTGGGAGCTGGTACGGCAGGGTCGCAGTGCGATCGGGGACGTGCCCGCCGGGCGGTGGGACACCCCGCCGGTGGACGCGCAGGGGCGTCCGTGGCGGGCCCGGGGCGGTTTCCTGCCCGACCTGGACGGCTTCGACCACGGGTTCTTCAACGTCTCACCCCGTGAGGCCCGGCAGATGGATCCCCAGCAGCGCCTGCTGTTGGAGGTGAGCTGGCACGCGCTGGAGTCGTCCGGCCGGAACCCGAGGACACTGGCCGGGACCCGCACCGGGGTGTTCGTCGGCATCGCCGAGTCGGAGTACGCCCGGCTGGCCGAACGGCAGGGTGCCGGCAGCACGGCGATGTACGGCGTCACCGGCAACGCGTGCAGCGTCGCGGGTGGTCGGATCTCGTACCACCTGGGGTTGCGTGGTCCGAACATCTCCCTCGACACGGCGTGCTCGTCGTCGCTGAGCGCGGTGCACCTGGCGGTGTCGAGCCTGCGCTCCGGCGAATCCGAGCTCGCGGTGGTCGGTGGCGTCAACGCGCTGCTGCTGCCGGAGACGTTCACCGCCTTCATGGACGGTGGCGCGCTGGCCCCGGACGGGGTGTGCAAGGCGTTCGACGCCGCCGCCGACGGCTACGGCCGGGGTGAGGGCTGCGGCGTGCTTGTCCTCCGCCGGCTGGACGAGGCGCTCGCCGACGGCGAGGAGATCCTGGCGGTCATCCGGGGCAGCGCGGTGGAGCAGGACGGCCGGACCAACGGCCTGACCGCGCCCAGCGGGCTCGCCCAGCAGTCGGTGATCCGCTCGGCCCTGGCGAACGCGGGCGCGACCCCGGACGAGATCGGCTACGTCGAGACGCACGGCACCGGCACCGCCCTGGGCGACCCGGTCGAGGCGGACGCGCTCACCGCCGTCTTCGGCGACCGCTCGCGGCCGTTGCCGGTCGGCGCGCTCAAGGCCACCATCGGGCACCTGGAGGCCGCGGCGGGCATCGCCGGGCTGATCAAGACGATCCTGGTGCTGCGGCACGGGGAGATCCCGCCCGCCACCCACCTCCGCCGGCTCAACCCGCACGTCGACTGGGAGTCCACGCCGGTCACCGTGCCCACCGAGAGCACCGACCTGGCGGGCGAGCTGGCCGGGGTGAGTTCCTTCGGGTTCAGCGGCACCAACGCCCACGTCGTGGTGGGCCGGGCACCGCAGCGTGCCGTGCCGGTGGCCCCGGCCGGCGGGCACCGGGTGCTGACCCTGTCCGCCCGTACCCCGGAGGCGCTGCGGACGCTCGCGGGCGGGGTGGTGCCGGTGCTGGCCGCCGCGCAGACCCCGGAGGCCTTCGCCGACGTCTGCGCCGCCTCCGCCGCGTACGCCGGCGACCAGCACCGACTGGCGCTCTCGGCGACCAGCGGTGCCGCCGCCGCAGAACAGCTCGGCGGGCACCTCGACGGTCGGAAGGCCCGGGTCCGGCAGCGGGAAGCCAAGCGCCGCCCGGTGGTCGCGTTCCTGTTCGGCGGCCAGGGATCGCAGTACCCGGGCATGGGTCGCGGGCTCTACGCCGCCGACCCCGTCTTCCGGGACACCGTCGAAGCCTGCGACAGCTGGTTGAGCGAGCACGCCGGCTGGGAGGTCCGGCTGGTCGACCTGCTCTATGCCGACGAGCCGGACGCCCGGCTGGACGAGACCCGCTACGCGCAACCCGCCGTGTACGCCGTGGAGTGTGCGCTGGCCCGGGTCTGGCAGGCCCGGGGTGTCGAGCCGTCGGTCGTGCTCGGCCACTCCACTGGTGAGTTCGCCGCTGCGCAGGTGGCCGGGGTGTTCGGGCTCACCGAGGGCCTGTCCCTGGTGGCACACCGGGCCCAGCTCATCGACACCGCCACGGGTGGCCGGGGACGCACCGCTGCCGTCTTCGCCCCCGCCGCCGAGGTGGAGGCGGCACTGGCCGGGATCGACGAGGTCACCGTGGCCGCCTGGAACGGCCCACGGGAGACGCTCGTCGCCGGCCCCCGCGACGGTGTCGCCGCCGCCCTGGTCGCCTGCGGTGAGCGGGGCCTGCAACACCGTACGGTGACGGTGCCGCACGCACCCCACTCCCCGATGGTCGACGCGGTCACCGACGAGTTCCGGGCCTTCGCCGCCCGGCTGACGTACGCGCCCCCCACCGTGCCGCTCATCTCGAACGTGACGGGTGCCGTGGTGGACGGGATCGACGCCGACTACTGGTGCCGGCAGCTCCGCGAGCCGGTGAGGTTCACCGACAGCGTGCGGTCGCTCGTCGGACACGGCTGCGACGTGGCCCTCGACGTGAGCGCGGCACCGGTGCTGACGTTGCTCGGGCGGCAGAACTGGACCGGCACGCCCATCGTCTGGGCCTCGTCGCTGGTGCAGAACGTCGACGACGGCAAGCAGTTGGCCGCCGCCGCCGTGGAGTTGTACACGATCGGCGTCGACCTCGACCGGCACGGCCTGCACGGGCCAGGGAGGACCCCGGTGAGCATGCCCGGATATCCGTTCCAGCACAGCCGGCACTGGGTGGAGCCGGCACCGGCCCGCCCACCGGCGGACGCCGCACCCGTACCGCACCGGGTGTCGGCAGCAGCGGCGCTGCCGACACCGGCGGTGGTGCCCGGGTCGGCGGAATCCGGGCCGGCGGTGGTGTCCGGGCCGGTGGACGATCCGGGCCGGTTCGTCGTCGAGCAGCTCGCCGACTACCTCGAGACCGAGGCGGACCTGTTGTCGCCGACCGCCTCGTTCCTGGAGCTGGGAGCCGACTCGCTGGTGATGGCCCGGCTCGTTCAGGACGTCAACGACCGCTACGGCGTGCGGCTCAACGTGGGCCAGCTCTTCGAGGGGCTGGACAGCGTCACCGCCCTCGCCGACGACCTCCGGGCGCACGGTCGTCCGCCCGCACCGCAGCGGCCCACGGAGCCGGCCGTGCCGGTCGGGCAGGTGGAACCGGCCGGGCCGGTGGGAGAGCTGGAACCGGTGCGGCCGACGGCGCAGCCGGGTGCCGACGGCGGGCTGCGGGAGCTGGTCCAGGCGCAGATCGCGCTGATGAACCGGCAGCTCGACCTGCTCGGCGGCGCCCCGGTGCCCGCCGCGCCCGCCCCCCGGACGCCGGGGACGGTCGACCGGACGGCGGCACGCTCCGGGCCGCCCCCGTCGCCGGTCGCCGCCGGGGTGCCGACAGTGGCGAAGGCCGCCCGGTCCGAGCTGACCGACGAGCAACGCCACCACCTCGACGAACTGCTCGACGCGTTCACCGCCCGGACCGCCGGGTCGCTCGAACGGGCGCGCACGCACCGGGCGTACCGGGTGGACACCCGGATGCGGACGGTACGCCCGGAGACCCGGCGGGCCTGTTATCCGATCGTCGCGGACAGCGCCGCCGGATCGCACCTCACCGACATCGACGGCAACGACTACGTCGACCTCGCGATGGGCTTCGGGGTGCTGCTCTGCGGGCACGATCCCGAGTTCGTCGCCGAGGCCGTCGCCGAGCAGGCCGCCCGGGGGATCTCGGTCGGTCCGGTGGTCGACGGCACCGACCAGGTGGCCCGGCTGTTCTGCGAGCTCACCGGCAAGGAACGGGCCTTCTTCACGGTCAGCGGCACCGACGCGGTCCGGGGCGCGTTGCGGGTGGCCGCCGCGGCGACCGGCCGGTCCCGGTTCGTGATGTTCGCCGGCTCGTACCACGGTCAGGACGACCGGGTGCTGGCCCTGCCCGACGTGCACGGCGACCCGCTCGTCTCGGTGCCGATGGCGCCCGGCATCTCGCCGTCGGCCGCCGCCGACGCGCTGATCCTGCCCTACGACAGCGAACGGTCGCTGAGCATCATCGAGGAGCACGCCCACGAGCTGGGCGGCGTGCTCGTCGAGGCCGTGCAGAGCCGGAACCCGGGCGTACGGCCCGAGGCGTTCCTGCGCCGGCTGCGTGAGATCACCGCACGGACCGGCGTTCCACTGATCTTCGACGAGGTGATCACCGGGTTCCGGGTCAGGCTCGGCGGCGCGCAGGAGTGGTTCGGCGTCGAGGCCGACCTCGCCGCGTACGGCAAGTGCATCGGCGGTGGTCACCCGGTGGGGGTGGTCGCCGGTGCGGCCCGCTACCTGGACGCCGTGGACGGCGGTGCCTGGCAGGACGGCCCCGGCCAGGCGGTGCCGGAGACCACCTACATCGGCAGCACCTTCGAGAACCACCCGGCCACGGTGGCGGGGACGCTGGCGATGCTCAGGCACCTCCGCGAGCAGGGTGGCGCCCTCCAGGACCGGTTGAACGCCGAGACCGAATACCTGGCCACCACGTTGAACACGATGTTCCGCCGGGAGGGTGCGCCGATCCGGGTGCTGCACTACGGGTCACTGTTCCGGTTCACCTGGAAGGGCAACGCCAGCTACGCCTACCAGCCGCTGGCGATGGAGGTGTTCCACTTCCACCTGCTGCTGCGGGGGATCTACCTCTGGGAGGGCCGGACCTGCTTCCTGTCGACCGCGCACACCCGGGCGGACGTGGAGCGGGTCGTCACCGCCGCCACCGAGGCCGTGCTGGCCATGCGGGGCGGTGGGTTCGTCACCGACGAGGTTCCACCGAGGGTCGCCCCGGCGCAGGCGGCGCTGCTGGCCCGGTCCGCCGCCATGCCCCAGGCCCCCGACTGGACGGTGGCCGAGGACGTGGAGCTGTCCGGTCCGGTCGACGTCGGGGCGCTGCGGCGGGCGGTCGACTCCGTCGTGGACCGGCACGAGGCACTGCGCGTGGTGTTCCGCGACGGTCGGCCGCTGCGCGGTACGCCGCCGCAGCTGGAGGTCGTCGACCTCGACGGGACGGCGCAGTCCTACGCCCACTGGTGGCAGGACCTGCTCACCGCGCCGTTCGACCTCGCCACCGGGCCGCTGACCCGGTTCCTCCTGGTCGAGGGCGGCGGGGAGCGGCACCTGGTGTTGCACGCCCACCACCTGGTCTCCGACGGCATCTCGATGACCGTGCTGCTCGACGAGTTGGCGGCGGCGTACGGCGGCACCGGCCCGACCGGGCCGACCGTGCAGTACACCGACCACCTCGCCCAGCTCGCGCTGCGGGACGTGGCGGGTGGGCGGGCGTACTGGCAGGCGGCCCTCGCCGGGGTCTCCCCGTACTCCGCGCCGGTCGGGCAGGACGACGCGGGCGGCCGGCACTTCGCGATCGTCGACGCCGAGCTGACCGCAGCGGTGCACAAGGCCGCGCGGGAGTTCGGCAGCACGCCGTTCCAGGTCCTGCTCACCGCGTACGCCCTCGTGGTGCACCACCAGTTCGGTACCGACGACGTCGTGATCGGGGTGCCGGTGGCGGGGCGCGACTATCCGCGTGGTGTCTCCGTCGTCGGCTACTGCGCCGAGATGTTGCCGATCCGCAGCCGGCTCGACCGCGACGGCACGCTCCAGGACCACCACCGTGCCCTGCGGCAGTCGGTGCTCGACGGCCTCGCGCACCAGCTGCCGCTCGCCGACCTCGCCGACCTGCTGGGCGGCGACGGGGTCTTCCCGCTGCGTACCGTCTTCAACCTCGACCACGCGGTGGCGGAACCGCAGTTCCAGGGCCTGTCCGCGCGGTTCCGCCCGGTACCGGCCCGCGCGGCCCTGGTCGACCTCCGGTTCGACCTCATCGAGTCGGGTGACCACATGCAGTTGACTGTCGACTACCGCACGGACGTGTACGACGCCGCGCAGGTGGCCGACTGGACGGATCGTCTCGTCGCGACGGTGCGGGCCGTCGTCGCCGGTCCGCACACTTCGCTACGACAGATCGAGGAGGTGACATCATGAGGATTCCGACCGTGCACATCGGTGCGCTGGCCGCCCACGACCCTGATGCCGTCACGGCGGTACGGCAGGCGACGAGGCAGATCGGCCTCTTCTACCTCGACCTGCGACCCGGGATCGGCGCGGAGACCTTCGAGGACCTGTTCGGCGAGACGCGCCGGTTCTTCCACGCCCCGGACGAGGTCAAGTCGGCGATCAGCGTCCGGCACTCGCCGCACTACCGGGGCTTCGTCGCGCCGCGTGAGGAGTCGACCAACGGCATCGCGGACCTGAAGGAGTCCTGGGAGTTCGGACGGGAGGCGACCCCGCCGGCCGACGTCGAGCCGCAGGACTGGTTCGTCATGTACGGCGGGAACCAGTGGCCCGACCCGGCCCGGCTGCCCGGGTTCCGGCCTGCCGTGGACCGCTACACGGAGTGGGTGTCGCAGGTCGGCCGGACCGTCGTCGAGGCGCTCGCCCGGTCGATGGGGCAGCACGACGTCCTCGGCAGGCCCGACTCGGCCTTCGGCGAGGACCTGCACTGGTTCTCCCGGCTGATCTACTACCGGGACACCGACGAGTACCGGGGGGAGGACGTCCGGCTCGGTGAGCACACCGACAGCGGCATGCTCACGGTGAGCATCCAGGACTCCGACGGCCTCGAGGTGCGTACCCAGGACGGCGAGTGGCTGCTGGTGTCGCCGCCGCCGGGCGCGTGTGTCGTCTTCACCGGCGAGCTGATGGGGTTGTGGAGCGGCGGTTACTACCCGGCCTGCCGGCACCGGGTGCACACCGACAACCTGCGCGGCGACCGGGTGTCGGTGATCTCCTTCTTCATCCCGGAGCTCGGCAGCGTGTTGCGTCCCATCGACCCGGCGGAGGCGGTCGCGGCGGAGGGCACCGACGTGGCGGTCGCGGTCGCGGCGGACAACCCGTGGCTGCGTCCCGGTGAGAAGGGCGACGCCGTCGAGCCGTTCGTGGTCGGCGAGCGCGAGTGGGCCCGGGTGCACGAGATCTTCCCCCGCAGCGCCGACCAGCAGGAGGTGGCGAAGTGAGCAGGCAGCAGACGTTCCACGAGGTCCCGGTCATCGACGTGGGTGCCCTGGTCGTCCCGGATCCGGACCCGCAGGCCCTCGACGAGACGGTACGCCGCATCGGCGACGCCTGCCGTGACGTCGGGTTCCTGTACGTGCGCAACCATGGTCTCCCCGATGGTCTCTCCGAGCGGATGATGGCGCAGACGCGGGCCTTCTTCGACCTGCCGATCGAGGAGAAGATGAAGCTCCGGCTCGGTCAGACGAGCCAGTTCCGCGGTTACATCCCGATGCTCGCCGAGGTGACCGCCACCAAGCGGGACTACCACGAGTGCCTCGACCTCCAGCCGCTGTCCGGCCGGGACGCCGAGACCATCGCGGCAACGAAGAGCGCCCGCGCCGGCCGGCATCCGCTGGACGACCCGGACCAGTGGCCGACGGCCCTGCCCGAGTTCCGGCCGGTGATGATGGAGGCGTGGACGTCGCTCACCCGGCTCGGCGAGCAGCTCGCCACCGGGATGGCGCTCAGCCTGGGCCTCGATGCCGGGTTCTTCCAGAAGTACGCCGGCGACGAGCTGTGCGACCTGCGCCTGTCGCACTACCCGCCGTTCCAGCCGGACCGCAGCCTCGACGACGTCGAGTTCGGTATGGGCGCCCACGTCGACTACGGGTTCCTCGCGATCGTCCAGCAGGACGGCGTAGACGGACTGGAGGTCCGCAACCCGGACGGCGAGTGGGTCAACGCGCCGCACATCCCCGGCACGCTCCTGGTCAACATCGGCCTGATGATGCAGCGCTGGACGAACGACCGCTACACCGCCACCTGGCACCGGGTACGGTTCCCGGGCGGGCGGCACCGCTACTCGATGCCGTTCTTCTTCGAGCCCGCCTTCGACGCGGTGATCGCCCCGGTGCCGGAGTGCTGCGGCGAGGACGACCCGCCGCACTACGAGCCGGTGCAGTTCGGCACCTGGGTCGTGGAGCAGTTCTCCACCGCGTACGACAACAAGGAAGACCAGGCGTGATGGGCGAGTCAGCAGCGGTGCGGCGGCGCATCGGCGTGGTGGGGGCGGGCGCGATCGGCACCAGTGTCGGGGTCGACTTCCTGCTGCACGGCTTCGAGGTCGTCTTCGTGGACCGCGACGAGCAGACCCTGGCCGCGGCGGCGACGAAGGTGGCCGAGGGGGTCCGTTTCGCGCCGGTGCTGCGGCCGGGCCTCGGCCGGTTGTCCCGTGCCGAACTGGCCGAGCGGGTCCGGTACACGGTCGACCTCGGCGAGCTCGCCGGCTGTGAGTTCGTGGTGGAGAACGTCACCGAGGACTGGGCGGTCAAGCGGGACCTGTACGCCCGGCTCGACGCGGTCCTGCCACCGCAGGTCGGCATCGGGGTGAACACGTCGAGCATCTCGATCCAGCGGCTGGCGGCCGAGACGACCCGGCCGGAGTGGATCATCGGCATCCACTTCATGAACCCCGCCTACGCCACCGAGGCGGTCGAGGTGATGCGGGGCGGGAACACCTCGGACGCCTGCCTGGCGTACGTCGGGGAGCTGGTGCGGTCCCTCGGCAAGCAGGCGATCGTGGTGGGCGACTTCCCGGGCTTCGTCAGCAACCGCGTCTCGCACGTCTTCTTCAACGAGGCGGCCCGTCTCGTGCAGGAGGAGGGGGTCGAGCCGACAGTCGTGGACCAGGTGTTCAAGCGCTGCTTCGGGCACACCATGGGCCCGCTGGAGACGGCGGACCTGATCGGCCTGGACACCGTCGTACTCACCCTGCGGCACCTGCGGGAGAGCACCCGGCAGGACCGGTACGAGCCCTGCCTGCTGCTGGAGCAGAAGGTCGCCGACGGCGAGCTGGGCCGCAAGGCGGGCCAGGGGTTCTACCGCTACTGAGCGTCGCTGCCGGCCGGGCGCGGTGGGTCAACCGCGCTCGGCCAGCAGGAAGAACTCGTCCTCGGTGACCTGGTCGTCGACGATGCGCAGCCCGTGGTCGGCGCAAAACCGCTGGACCACCCGCCGTTCCCGCGCCTCGATGTTCTGCCGTTTGGCCATCGCCACCCGGGAGCCACTGATCAGGAGCCGGTCCGCAGGTGCCGCGGCGAGCACCGGGGCGAGCTGCGGCTCCTGCCGGAGGACGACCGGGACCACCTTGAGCAGCCACGCCACGTCACACGTCGCGGGCAGCCCCAACTGGTGCAGGGCCGCCCAGCCGTCGGCCACGTTCCACTGCGCCGGCCGGACGAGCCCCGCCGGCAGCCTCGCCGCGTACGCCTCGACGGCGGCCACCGCCCTGGCGTCCTTGTCGGGGGCCCAGTACTGGGTGATGCCCTGCCGGTGGAGCCAGTCGGCACCGAGCAGGGTGGGCAGCACACCGGCGCCGACGTCGACGACGACCCGGCTGCCGGGCGGGTTGGCCGCCTCGATCACCCGGAGGAACTCGGCGCGGTGGCCCATCCGCTCGGCCGTGCTGACGTGGGCGGCGGCGATCGCCGTCGCGGCCTGGTCGACCTGCTCGGCCGACGCGTCCCCGGGCAGGTCCACCAGGGTCCGTAGCGCGGTCTCGAAGGTGGCCGGCTCGGACCGGTAGGCCCGCAACCGGTTGTAGATCGTCTTCTTGGTGAGCGTGGCCGCGTCCTTGTATACCCGGGTGCGCTGCGCCTCCTTGGCCGAGCCGGCGGCGTCCGCCACGGCGAGGAGCTTCGGGTTGCGGCTCCACTCGTCGAGGATGACCTCGACCGCCCGCTTCTCGTCGATCCGGTAGCGCCGGACCACGTCCCCGGCGAGGTCCGTCGCGAGTTCCGCCAGGATCCGGGTGCCCTGCTCAGACAAGGTCGATCTCCCGCCACGAGCGGTGCAGGGCGCTGGTGGGGAACCACTCGTCGTGCAGCTTGAGCACGTCGTCGAGGTGTCCGGGCAGGGTGCCGGCGGCGAGGTGGGCCCGGATCGTCTGGATCGTGACCAGGATGGTCCACAGGTTGTGCACGATGAGCTGCTCGGTGTCGGGCATCGTCCGGGGCGGCTCACCCTGGCAGACCGGGCAGGCGCAGACGAACTCGCCGGCCGCGAGCTTGTCCAGGTCCTGGAGTGCGCCGTACGGGGTCATGTACCACCCGGCCTGGGCGTAGTGCCCGTACGAGGCGGAGTCGAAGACGTTCACCCCGCAGGCGACCAGGAAGGGCAGCTCCACCGGGTCACCGGCGCCGTAGACGTGCATCGGGACGTCGGGCCCGATGATCTCGCGCGCCTCCGCCGACGTCCTGCCGACGAACCGCAGGTCGTGGTTGCGGTTGAAGAAGGGCACGAGCGAGCCCAGGGCGAGATACCGCACGCCGAGGTCCCGCAGGAACTCGACACTGCGTTTGCGCAGGTCGGCGTAGCGTCCCCCCTGCTGGACCCCGACCAGGATGCCCCGCTCGACGAGGCCCAACGCCTTGACGATGCGCTTCTCGGTCGAGACGAGCTTGGCCTCGGCGACGGCCTTCTTGTCGCCGGGCGGGGTGATGAGGTCCAGCGGGGAGACGATGTCGCTGCCGATCCGGTCCTGGAACCGGACGATGTCCGCGTTGTTGAGATAGAGCTGCCTGGTCAGGCCCTGGAACGCACCGGAGTCGGTGGTGACCAGCCCGTCGAAGCCCAGGTAGTCGTGCAGCCCGGGGCCCTCGACGAGCTGTTGCCGGAGCTCGCGCTGCTTGTAGAGGAAGTACGAGTTGACGATGCAACCCTCGATCTCCGGGCCCTCCGTCCACGCCGACCGCAGGGCCTGCATCCGGTGTGGCTGATAGACCGGGAGAAAGATCGGCAACTCGAACTTCCGCCCGTTGTTGATCACAAGCTCACGCGAGAACATCAAGTCACCTTCGTCGGCCTCACACCTTGGCGACCAGAAAGCTACCAGCAGCCAGATAGTCGATCTGGGTCTTCTCGAACGTGGCAATGGCGTCCGCGGGCGTGCAGATGATGGGCTCCTGGTCGTTGAACGACGTGTTGAGCACCATCGGCACCCCGGTGATCTTCTTGAATTCGGAGATCATCCGGTGGAAGCGGGGGTTGGTGGCAGCGCTCACCGCCTGGAGCCGACAGGTGTCGTCGACGTGGAGAACCGCCCCCATCTGTGGCTTCTTGTCGTCCTTTGCCCGGTAGGTCACCAGCATCATGTCGGCAGCCAGGGTGTCACCGGGAACCTCCATCCAGTCGGCGACGTCCTCCGCGAGCACGCTCGGCGCCAGCGGCCGGAAGTACTCGCGGTGCTTCACCTTCTGGTTGAGGATCTCGCGCATCGCGCGGTCCCGTGGGTCGGCCACGATGCTGCGACAGCCCAGCGCGCGCGGTCCCAGCTCCATCCGACCCTGGAAGTAACCGACCACCCTGCCCTCGGCGACGAGCCGCGCCACCGTCGCGTCGATGTCGTCCGGGACCGTGTAGGACAGCTCACGCCGGTCCAGCTCCGCCCGGATCTCGTCGTCCGAGAACTCCGGCCCCCAGTACGCGTGCGTCATCGGCTCGGTCCGGGGCCTGTCGAGTTCGCCGTTCCACACGTACAGCGCCGAACCCACCGCCAGCCCGGCGTCGTTCGCCGCCGGCTGCACGTAGACGCTCTCGAAACCGGACTCGGCGAGCAGCAGCGTGTTGGTCACGCAGTTGAGCGCCACCCCGCCGGCCAGGCAGAGGTTCGCCGAGCCGGTACGCCGCCGCAGGTGGGCGGCCAGGTGCAGCATGATCTCGTTGGTCTTGGCCTGGAGCGCCGCCGCGATGTGCTCGTGCACCGGCGCGATGTCGTCGCCCGGCCGGCGCGCCGGGATCCCGAACAGCTCGACGAGCCGGTCGTGGTAGGCGCTCGGCGGGTAGTACATGATCTCGGCGAAGCGCAGGGCGTCGGCGTCCATCTCGAACCCGCCGTCCGGCGTCGGCCAGGCCAGCCGGTCGAAGGCGTCCCTGAACACGGCGGGGTCACCGTACGCGGCCAGCCCCATCACCTTCGCGGCGTCGTACACCCCGAAGCCGAGCAGGACCGAGATGGTCTCCCACAGGTAGCCGAGCGACGCCGGGTACCGCACGTCGAGCAGCGACTCCAGGGACCGGTCCCGCCCGTGGTAGAGCCGGGTCGACCAGGCGTCGTCGCCCAACGCGTCCACCACCAGGACGGCCGCCTCCTGGTACGGCGAGGCGAGGAACGTCGACGCGGCGTGCGCGGTGTGGTGCGGCACCCAGCGGAAGTCACCACGGAATCCGTGCTCGGCGAGCACCTGCGGGATCTTCGGGACGTTCGCCAGGAACCGTTCCCGGTCCCCGGCGTCGTTCCAGGCGGAGGGCAGCCCCTCCTCGTGGACGCGCCGCATCTCGTCGAGGTCGGCCGCGCAGGTCGCCATCTCGACGTCGGCGAGGGTGATGCCGGCGTGGCCGAGGACGTAGCCGATCGCCTGCATCGGCAACTCGTGCGGGTTGTCCGACCGGGCCTGCTTGCCGTGCTTGACCCGGTTGAAACGTTCCTCCTCGGCGGTGGCCAGCAGCACGCCGTCCTTCAGCAGGGCCGCGGACGACTCGTGGTAGACGCTGTTGACACCGAGTATGTACACGGTCTCACCCCTTCAGGTTCGGGAAGTAGTCCTCGGCTGCCCCGCTGCGCCGCACGTCCCAGGTCGCGCAGTGCAGCGAGCCGCCGTACTCGTAGACCTTGCGGAACGGCACCTTGACCACCTCGAAGCCGCGCTCCTCGAGCAGGTCGTGCATGGGCTTCTCCTGCTCCTCGCACACCACCACGTCCGGCGCGATGCTCAGCACGTTCATCGACAACCACTTCGACGACTGGCAGTACAGCGGCATCTCGTGGTTGTCGGTGCTCGGCGTGGGCGCGTCCAACAGCTCCCAACCGTTGTCCAGGAACAGTCGCTCCTCGCCGTCGCGCAGCGGGCGGTCCGGGTTGGTCAGGATCAGTCCGGGCCGCAGCGGCACGAACGTACAGTCGATGTGGGACGGGAAGAAGTCCAACGGGAAGTGCACGGTGTGCACCCGCAGACCCTTGGGCTCCAGGTGCCGGCGGAGCCAGTTGATGCCCTGCCGGTTCGTCGTCATCGACTCCTGGACGACCACGTCCCGGCCGAACCGGCTCATGTCCGCGGCGTCGAAGATGACCTCGTCCTGGGTCACGCAGAACTCGAAGTTGTGCATCTCGGCGTGCCGCTTCTCCAGCGGCCAGTCCCAGAACTCCTGCCGGTACATGTCGTCGGCCATCGACGGCTTCGGCGCCGCCGTCCACACCATGTTCGGGTCGTTGTTCCAGTAGTGGTAGATCAGCGGCCGGTACGGCAGGTACTCGAAGAACCGCGCCCGGCGGGACATGGTGGCCTCGATGATCTCGTTGCCGATGGTGATCAGCACGTCCCGGGGGCAGACCCCGCAGTACTGGTTGGACACCTCGAAGGTCGGTGCCTTCACCGAGGTCGTGTAGTCGTACGCCTCGGGGCGGCGGACCGTCACGCCGTACCCCTTGAGCACCTGGGCCAGGTTGTCGAGCTCCTCGTTCGCGCCCTCGACCATGCCGTCGGGCTTCGGCCCGGTGGGGAAGGGACCACCCGAACCGTCGCGCAGCTGGGGGCGGGAACCGGGCTCCACGGGCTCGAAGGCGGCCCCGTCGGCGCGACCGACGATGATCTCCTCCAGCGGATCCCACTCGTTCCAGGCGTTCACCAGCGAGGGAACTGCTGCGGTCATGACTGTCACCTTCCGTTGTCCGAGGGCCCCAGGGCTTCCGATCGGCGCTGGGCGGCCCGCCAGGACGTCAGTGTCAGCTGGCTGATCTGTGTCTCCTGAATCTGCGAGGTGCCCTCGATGACGCACTGGATCTTGGCGTCCCGGAGGTGCCGCTCGACGCTGCTCTGCGCCGAGCACCCGTAGGCACCGTGCACCTGCACCGCGTCGGAGGCCACCGCGAAGGCGTTCTCCGACGCGACGTACTTGGCGATAAGCGTCCGGCGTACGGCGTCCCGGTCGCCCGAGCCCCGCGCCCGGGTCGCCGCCTCGCACTGCATGCGCGCGGCGTCGACAGCGCACACCATCCGGGTGACCATGCGGGCGACGAGCTGGTGGTCGCCGATGGGCGCCCCGAACTGCTGCCGGGTGACCGCCCGGTCGAGGGAGGCGTCCAGGCAGGCCGCCGCCAGTCCGACGCTGCCCCAGGCCGTACTGAACCGACCGTGGTCCAACGCCGCGGTCGCCACCGCGTCGAAGGCCAGCGCCCCCTGCGCGACGACGTGCTCGGCCGGGACCTCGCAGTCGTCGAAGCGGACGGCCGCGAGGTGCGAGGCGCGCAGGCCGAGCAGGTCGACCTGCGGCGTGACGTGCACCCCGGGGGTGTCGCGTTCCACCAGGATCGCCGCCACGTGCCCGTCCAACCGGGCGAAGACCAGGAAGACGCCCGCGCGGGCGGCGAAGCTGATCCACGACTTCTCACCGTTGAGCACGACCGATCCGCCCCGCCGTTCGGCGACCGTCGCCGCCGCGCGGGCGTCGCTGCCGGAGAGCGGCTCGGTGAGGGCGAACGACCCGTAGACGTCACCGGCGGCCAGGCGCGGCACCCAGCGGTCCCGCAGCGGCGGTTTCGCCCACCGGTGCAGGGCGTGCGCCACCATGCCCTGCACCCCGACCAGGTTGCGCACGGAGCCGCAGGCGCGACCCGCCTGCTCGTTGAAGCGGCCGAGAAGCTCCATGTCGAAGCCCCGGCCGCCGGCCTGCTCCGGCAGCGACGGCACGAGCAGGCCCTGGGCGCCGAGCAGCCCGGCGACCTTCTCGTCCATCTCCTGCGCCCGGTCCCACGCGCCGGCGTTCGGCGTCACCGCCCGTTCCAGCAGCTCCCGGCTCTGCCGCAGGACGTCGGCTTCCGGCCCGTCGACACTCACCGCGCCACCCCCACCCGGACCGCCTCCGGCCAGTTCCGCTCATCGGTCCCGTGCTGCGTGACGAACGCGTACGCCAGGCGCTCGAGACCGAAGCCGACGCACCCGGTGTGACTGGGCCCGGTGTCGCGCGAGATGTCGAACACCTCGCCGAAGTGGCTGCCGTGCAGGTTGAACGAGCCCACCGCGATGCTGCGCCCCTCGGCGACGTCGACGACCAACTCGTACTTGAGTTCCATCAGCCGCTGCGAGAGCACGCTGTCCTTCGAGGCGTCACCGAAGAAGTGGTCGTTGGCGACCTCGCAGCGGGCGGCGAGCCCCCACTGGTCGACAAGCGCGAACGCCGCTTCGAGGAACCGCCGGCGGGCGTCGACGACGTACTCCTCGGGGCCGAGGAAGACGGTCTCGCGGATGGTGAAGTCCCAGAGCCGGTCCAGACCCGACTCGTAGCGGGACTCGAACCGGAAGCTCTTGCCGCGCGAGGTCACCACCCGCCGGTCCACCGAGGTGCCGGCCAGTTGGTTGAAGGTGTGGTAACACATCGTCGGCGGCAGGCAGTACCTGTCGTCCCGGCAGAGGCTGAAGATCTCCGGCGTGATCCGCCGCCCGGCCTCGCGGTAGCGACGCAGGAACGTCTCGTAGTTGTCCGCGTCGTTGTGCAGGCGGGATACGAACATGACGAAGTGCGGGAACGACTCGAAGTAGTGCTGCCGTTCGAGCACGTCCATCGGCAGCAGCGTCGGGTACCGGTACTCGGTGCTGTCCGGCATGCCCAGCGCGATGGCCCGTACCTGCCGGTCCAGGTGGTCGACCAGCCTGATCATCAGGTCGCCGAAGGTCATCGTGCCGGGACCCGGCGCGTGGACCAGACCGGCCCGCTCCATCTCGGGCAACGGGTCCGACCACTGCTCGCTGCGGCGCGCGGAGGTCCACAGCACCTTGGGCCGCCAACTGCGCTGGACCCGTACCTCCCGCTCCACCACCCGGTTGATCTTGTCGGTGAGGTGCGCGACGCTGTCCGTCGGATCCGGCACGAGCGTCAGCTCCAGCGCTTCGATGCCCTCGTCGCCGCGTACGAACTCGAAGTCCCGGACGTCCGGACTGATGAAGTGGATCCGTTTGCCCAGCTCGGCCTCGAGCCGCACCGGAAGCGGTCGGGACAGCGGAACGCGAACCCTCGGGTCCGCCACGGCCGGCTGCGTCACGGTCACGAGCCGGACAGGCGGAGCACGAGTGCGTCGATGTCCTTCACCGACCGGAAGTTCTCGAACACGAGATCATCGCCGTCGATCTGGAGGTCGAAGGTCTCCTCGATGAACGCCACGAGCTGCACGACGAACATCGAGTTCACCAACCCCCGGGCGAAGATGTCGTCCTCGTCGGCCACCGGCTCGGCGATGTGCTCGGCCAGGAACTGGCGAATCTGGGCTGTGCGATCCACGCATCTCTCCCGATGTGGAATCCGGCGGCCGCCCGCAGGCACGCCTGCGGGTTCGCCTCTGACAGTTCGTACCCGCTGCGGTACGCGGAGGGCGGCTGCACCGTCGACGGTCCCGGCGAGGCTCAGCCCCGGCCAGGGTGCCGGCGCAACGCTGCGGCGACCACGTCGACGTCGCTGACGACTGCGTCGTCGGCCCGTTGCAGCGTCCGGTGTGCGGCGAGGACGGCCAGGAAGGTCGACTGTACGGAGTCCTCCCCGGTGGCGCTGCCCCACCCGGTCCGGTCACCGACCGCGACCTCGGCGAAGCACGCCTGCGCCGTACGGCCACCCGCCTCGGCGACCTGGTGCACGGTCCGCCGGACCTGGCACACCGACCCGGTGGCCTGCGTGATCAGCGCGACGGCGGCGGCTGCCGGGTCGGTGGGGGGCACCCGGGTGGTGACCGGGGTGCCGCCGAGCCGCAGCCGGACCTCGTAGGCCCCGTCGCCGCCAACCACCCATTCCTCGACGCGGTTGTCCGGCTCGTCGAAGAAGTACAACTCCCGGAAGGCCGTCCACAGCACCGGCGGCGGGATCTCACCGTACGCCTCGGCGACCCCCTGCACCGCCGCGGAGAACTCGCGTTGCAGCTCGACCGGGGGAAACAGCCCGCTGACCGACCGGAGCACGTGCGCGATGCCGGACTTGCCCGACTGGCTGTTCACCCGGATCAGGCGGTCGTACGGTCGGCCGAGGTCAGCCGGGTCGACCGGGACGTACGGCACCTGCCACCGCTTGACCTGCCCCGGCTCGGCCGGCGCCGACTGCGCGTCGAGACCCTTGCGGATCGCGTCCTGGTGGGTGCCGGAGAACGCGGTGAAGACGAGGTCGCCGCCGTACGGGTGGCGCGGGTGCACCGGAATGCCCGTGCACTCCTCGACGACGCGCCGCGCACGGTCCAGATCGGAGAAGTCGATCATCGGATCGATGCCCCGGGCGAAGAGGTTGAGCGCCAGGGTGACCAGACAGACGTTGCCTGTCCGCTCCCCGTTGCCGAAGAGGCAGCCCTCCACCCGCTGGGCGCCAGCGAGGATGCCCAGCTCCGCGGCGGCGACGCCGGTGCCACGGTCGTTGTGCGGGTGGACCGAGAGGATCACCCCGTCCCGCCGCTCGATCGCCCGGTGCACGTACTCGATCTGGTCGGCGAAGCGGTTCGGCCCGGTCGTCTCGATCGTCGCGGGCAGGTTCAGCACGACCGGCCGGTCCGGCGACGCCTCCCAGATGTCGGTCACCAGGTTGCACACCTCGACCGAGAAGTCGACCTCGGTGGAGGTGAACGCCTCGGGCGAGAACTGGAAACGGTGCCGACCCCCGGAACGCTTCTGCACCTGGTGGGCCGAGGTCGCGATCAGTTCGAGCAGTTCCGCGCGGTCGCGGCGCAGCACGATCTCGCGCCACAGCGGCGCGGTCGCCACACAGAGGTGCACGACGGCCGACCCGATGCCTTCCAGCGAGTCGATCGTCCGGTCGATCGCGTCCTCCCGCGCCGGCGTGAACACCACGATCGTGACGTCGTCCGGGATCAGGTCGCGCTCCGCCAGCAACCGGACGAACCGGAAGTCCAGCTCGCTCGCCGCCGGGTAGCCGACCTCGATCTCCTTGTAGCCCATCTGCACCATGAGCTGGAACATCCGGAGCTTGCGTTCCGGCGTCATGGGCTCGACGAGAGCCTGGTTGCCGTCGCGCAGATCGACAGGCACCCACAGCGGCGCCTCGTCGATCTCGCGGTCCGGCCAGGAACGCCCCACCCCCAGCCGCACCCCGGGGTCGCCACCGGCCCGGTACTTCTGATGGGGCATGCCGCTGGGCTGCTGTCGCTGCCAGAACGGCCTTCCGGTGGCCGTCGCGCCGTGGTCCCCGGCGGCCACCATGTCACCGGTCCCCATCGCTTGCTCCCATCGTCGCGGCCTGCTCGGCGATGCTCGGACAACGGAAGAAGTCGGCGAGCGACAGCGGATAGCCTGCGGCGGAGAGCTGACCGACGATCTTCAACGCGGCCAGCGAGTCGCCGCCCAACTCGAAGAAGTCCGCATCCGGCGGCAGGTTGGCCAACCCGAGCACGTTCTCCCAGGTCTGGGTTACCGCGGCGAGGGCCGCGCTCGCCGGTCGCGCCGGTGCCGCCGCCACGGCGTCGTCGGCGCGCCGCCGTTCGCGCGCCGGCACGCCGAGGCGGTCGGGCGTCACGTCGGCCTGGTGGGCGAGCTGCGCCAGGAATGCCGAGACCATTCCCCGCACGTCCGCCGCGTCGATGCAGCCCCGGCCGAACTGCGCGAACACGTTCACCTCGTCGCCGCTGAGGGGATCGGCGAAGACGCTCAACGGGTACGGGCACGAGTCGAGGCGCGGCTGCATCCGGGTGGCCCGGTCGCCGATACCCAGCCGCAGCGGAAGCTCCAGACTGAACGTGCTGTTCACGATGTCCAACGCGAGCGCCGACGAACTGCGTCCCGCGCGGGCGATCACGCTGAACGGCGCGCTGTGTTCGTCGGTCACCGCCAACTCGGTCTCGACCGCCGCCAGGACGTCGGCGAAGTCCAGGTCCCGCAGCGGCACGGTCACCGGCAGCGTGTTGACGTACATGCCGACCGACGAGGCGTCGTCGCTGGATCGTCCGTGCGCCGGCACGCCGACGGTCAGCGCGTCCTGACCGGTCCACCGGCCGGCCGCGATCATCCAGGCCGTCAGCATGAGACGGAACGGAGTGGTGTGCGCGCGGGCCGCCGCGTCCCGGAGCCGCGCGCCCAGCCGGTCGGTGCTCCGGATCTCGACGGCGCTGCCGTCTGCCAGCTCGGGGTCGAACTCGCGACGCAGTTCGAGCGGCTGGTAGGTGTCGCGCCGGCTCTCCCAGAACGCGACGACGGCGGGCGGGGTGTCGACACCTGCCGGGTGCCCACCGGCCCGCGCCGGCCGAGGGGCCAGGGCCCGACCGTGGTAGCTCTCGGTGATCTTCTCCAGCAGGCCCTGGATCGACACCCCGTCGGCGACCGTGTGGTGCAGCACGAGCTGCATGACCGCGGTGTCGGCCTCCGCCACCGGGATCCACGCCACCCGCATCAACGGCCCGGTGAGCAGGTCGAACGGCTCGTTGTACTGCTCGTCCGCGGTGCGCATCGCCGCCGCCAGGTTGGCCACCGGGTCGAATACCTGCACCAGGTCACCGCCGGCGTGCCGGGCCTTCGCCTCGGCGACCAGCTCGAGCACCCCGTCCCGGCCCTCCCGGAACGACGCGACGACCGAGGGGTGCGCCCGCACCACGGACCCGACGGCCGTCCGCAGCCGCGACTCGTCGATGCCGCCCTCGACCACGAACGCGGCCGTGACGTTGTACCGGGGCGACCTCGGCGCGACGTGCCAGAGGAACCACAGGCTGCGCTGCTCCTGATTGACGGTGAAGACGTAGGCGTGGTCGTCGGTGTCGGTCTCACCGTCGACCGCCTCGTCGAACGTCGCCACCGTCTCCCGCAGGGCGGCCTCGTGCTCGGCGCGCAACGCGCGCATGTCGGTCTTGCCGTTGTGCGTCAGCGGCATCCGCTCGCGGAACAGCACCGAGGCGGGCACCGCGGCCCGCGGCAACCGGGCCGCGACCCAGTCCTTGATCTCCCGCGCCGTGATACCGGTACCGGTGACGATGGTGGACGCGACCCGCAGGTTGCCCGACTTGGGGTGGGTGACCGTCAGCGCCACGGCGCGGTCCACGGCGGGGTGTGCCGTGAGCGCGGCCTCGATCTCGCCGATCTCGAGCCGGACGCCACCGACCTTGATCTGCCCGTCGTTGCGGCCGTGGAACTGGAGTGTGCCGTCCGGATTCTCGGTGACCTGGTCACCGGTGCAGTAGTACCGCCGGGTGACACCGTCCGGCCCGGCGAGCATCCGGAACTTCTCGGCGGTCAGCGCATCGTCGTGGAGATAGCCCCGGGTCACCTGCGGCCCACCGATGCACAACTGGCCACGGGTGCCCACCGGCACCGGCCGTAGCCCGTCGTCGACGACGGCGATGGACAGACCGGGCAGCCCGACACCGATGTCGGGATAGGTGTCGGCGTTCGTGTCGTCGGCGGGCTGCACCACGCCACCTGTCGAGATCACCGTGCACTCGGTCGGCCCGTAGAGGTTCACCAGGGGGAACGGCAGGTCAGGCGGGGGGCGCTTGCGGAGCCGGTCCCCGCCGGCGTAGAGCTCGCGCAGGGCGGTCGGCTGCCCGGTCCAGTCAAGTGCGACGAGCTCCTCGGCCAGCTGCGGCGACACGAACGAGTGCGTCACGTCGTGCCGGGCCCAGGCCGCCCGCAGCGCCGGCGGGTCGAGTCGCAGCTCGTCGTCGACGACGTGCAGCGAGGCGTCCGCGGCGAACGCCACGAAGTGCTCCCAGATGGAGACGTCGAAGCCGGGCGAGACGGTAACCGAGATCCGCGCGCCGTCGCCGAAGTCGTGGTCGTCGAGGCTCCAGCGCAGCAGGTGTTCGAGGTTCGCCGCCGTGCAGACGACACCTTTCGGCACGCCCGTCGTGCCGGACGTGAAGATCATGTAGAGGGCGCGGTCGTCGGGAGCGGGGAGCTCCAGCGCGGGCTGCGCGGCCTCGACGTCCGTCGCGGTCACCCCGGACCAGGCATCAGGCGCGAGGACCGTGCAGTCGACGGCGAAGGCGTCCGCCACGGTCGGCGCGGCGATCGCGAAGGCCGGTCGCAACTGGCGCAGGATGTCACGCCGACGGAGTTCGGGAAGCGTCGGGTCGATCGGCGCGATGACACCGCCGGCCATCGCGACCGCCAGATAGGCGACGGCCAGGTCGGCCGACCGGGGCAGGCAGACGGCCACCGGAGACTCGGCGGCCGGATCCAGGCCCCGGGCCAGCAACGTGCCGGCCAGTGCACGGGCCCGCCGACGGGCCTCGGTCATATCGAGATGGACCGACCCGCTAACAATGTCGGCATTTGTCTCCGGACGGCCCCACACGGCACCGTCCACGAGAGGCGTTCCCCCATACCTCACAGTGGAGACTCCCCCAATCCACCCCCTGCGGGGGTCGAGAGGCACTCACAGCAGCGGCTGCGGAACCACGACGGCGGCATGATGACCAGCTATGCGTGGACGAAGATCTTTCATCTGCGAACCAACTGGACGATGCCACAGCCCGCAGAGGAGTGTCAATCGGTGCTGCGGGGTCGGCGGACGGCCGGTGCCGGGAGGCCGGCCGGCTCCCGGCCGGTCGGTGCCGACCGCATACTGCGCAGGTCAGCGGTACGACGCAGGCTGCGGAACATGATCCGACCGGTTGCAGCGCCAGTCGTCGCGCTGTACGTTCGAGCGGCGTCGGCCACGGCGGCGGACCGGCACGGCGGATCTGGTATCGCCACCGTGGAAAGTGACGACATCTGCGCTGTCGGCAGACATCACATGGGGGAAGCGATGTTCTTGTCCATGCCGTTGTCCGCCCCTGGAATTGGTCGGGAATCGGCGTGAGCGCATTCGTCAGGACGCCCGCCGGCCGATGGCTGCGGCGCTACCACAGTGGATCAGACCGTCCGGCCTGCCGACTGCTGCTGCTGCCCCACGCGGGCGGTTCGGCAAGTTACTTCCACGGCTTCTCGCAGCTCCTCGCGGGCGACATCGACGTGCTCACCGTGCAATACCCCGGCCGGATGGAACGGCATGCCGAGCCGCTCGTCGGTGACATCGAGGAGTTGGCCAGGCAGCTCACCGCGGCGCTGGTCGAGCACGAGCTCACCGACCTGCCACTCGCGTTCTTCGGCCACAGCATGGGGTCCCTCGTCGGCTACGAGACGGCGAGCCTCCTGGCGGGCAAGGGCCATCCGGCGCGGCAGTTCTTCGCCTCGTCCTGCCGGGCACCCAGCACCCTGCACGGCACGGCCGCGGTGCGGACGACCGACGACACCATCATCGCCGACCTGAAGATGCTGGGCGGCACCGACACCGCACTGCTCGACGACCCGGGGATGCGGGAGCTCCTCCTGCCGATCCTCCGGTCGGACAGCCGGGCCGTGGAGCTCTACCGGCAGCGCCCCCGCACGCCGCTGAGCGTTCCGGTGACCGCCATCCACGGGGCCGACGACCACTGGGTCGACCGGTCGGCCGCACAGGCGTGGGCGGAGGTGACCTCCGGCCCGTTCGAGTTGCGGGAGATGCCCGGCGGGCACTTCTACTTCTCGGATCCGGGCCACCAGGCGACGATCGCCGACCTCGTGCGGGGCCGCCTGCTCGACCTGCCCTCGCCGAGCTGACGATCGCCGCCTGGTGCGCCCGCACCGACCAGCGTCCCGCTCCCGCGGTCAGCCGGCTTCGGCGAACCGCAACCGGACCCGGCGCAGCGTCTCCTCGTAGAGGTAGGGGATCTCGGCCTGGTCGCCGCAGTGGTAGAAGACGTCGTAGCAGAACAGCCAGCGCTCCCGACCGCTCTTGACGTCACGCGGCGGCACGACCGTCCCGGGCTGGAGATATTCGAGGTCGAACGAGAACTCGGGCCGCTCACGGCCCCAGTCGAGGCCCTCGAAGCCGACGAACTCCCCCGACTCGTGCGCGTTGACGAACACGCCGAGCAGGAAGCCACCCTTTCGTGGGTACTCCGTCGGCAGGGTCTCGCCCAGCGCGAGCTTGAGCGTCATCTCCCGTGGGTCGATGCCGAGGAACAGGTTGAGCATCTTCGGCACGCTGCCACCGCCGATGCGGGAGTTCACCTCGATGATCCGGATCCGTGCCCCGTCCCACTTGCACTCGACGTGGACGAAGGTGTCGTCCACCTCCAGCTTCGTCATCGCCTCCTGGAGCTGGCGATGGATCTCCGCCTCCTCCTCGGCGGTCACGAACGGCGTGGGGCACAGGTTCGCCGTCTCGAAGTGGAAGTTGCCCTCCCGGTTGAACTTGTACTTCTCCTGGATCAGCAGGGGCACCAGCCGGCCGTGCTGGACGAAGGCCTCGTACGACAGCTCCCGACCCTCGGTGATGAACTCCTCGATCAGGATCTGCCGCTTCGGGTCCCACACCTGGTCGCCGTCGTCGACGGGATTGAGGTCCTGGTCCTCGGCGAGCGCCGCGAAGGTGCTGCCGATGAGCTCGTGCGCGGCCTCCCGGTCGTGGACGAACTCGACGTAGCTGCTTGCCGCACCCCAGATCGGCTTCACCACGAAGGGAAGACCGATCTCCGTCACCAGCGCGTCGATCCGCTCCGGAGTGGCCTCGTCCGCCGAGAACACCCTGGCACGCAGCGGCATGCTGTCGGCCAGCACCCGGCGCAGTCTCGGCTTGATGCGGCAGTTCAGCTGGCCCACCATCCCGGGGAACGGCAGGCCCAGCCGCTTCGCGGCACCGAACTGCGCCGACCACGTCCGGTCCCCGATGATCGAGAAGCGCAGACCGTCCGCCGCGTACGGCGCGAGCGCCTCGGCGAGCGAGTCCGCGGAGAACACGTCGTCGCAGACGACCACCTTGTCCGCCGCGTCGGCGAGCAGGGGCGCGGCTTCGGCGGTCGAGAGCACCAGGATCCGGTGCCCCAGCTTTCGCATCTGCTGCATCCGCAGGTGAAGTTCCGGCCACATCTCCAGGCCGGGAAGAGTGAGTTCGACGTAGTAGCGCGGCGCGCTGGTATCCGCAGGCACTGAGGTCACCTCTCAACGAACAGTCACGAACCCGCCCGCCGGACACTGCGGCGAGGGATCGGCGGCGTGGCGTGAACGAGTCGTCGGCGGCACCGGGCACAGGCGTGGAAGACAGGGCGGGAAGAGATGTGCGTACGACATCGATGCGGCACCGCCGCCGTTCCCCGTTCGCGACGAGCCTACTCCGCCCACCTCGGCCCGTCATCATCGATGATCGACGGGCGGTGCCGGCAGGCCGGAGGCGTCAGCGCTCTCCCCGGTAGACGCAGCCGGAGGTGCACGTCTCACGGACCATGACCGCCGAGAGCGGCAGCTGGTCGACCAGCCGGTCCCAGATCCAGCGGGCCAGCACCTCGCTCGTCGGGTTCTCCAGACCGGGCACCTCGTTGAGGTAGTAGTGGTCGAGCTGGTCGCGCAGCGGCTGGCAGGCCCGCTTCAGGTCGCCGAAGTCCATCACCCAGCCCGCCTCGGGGTCGACGTCACCCTCGACGTGCACCTGCACCCGGTACGAGTGGCCGTGCAGCCTGGCGCACTTGTGCCCGGCGGGCACATTGGGCAGCCGGTGCGCGGCCTCGAAGGTGAACTCCCGGAAGATTTCCATCAGGCGATTCCTAGGTACTTGTGTGTCTGCAGACTCAACTGCCACTGCGGATGGTCGAGGCAGTACCGGACCGTGGCCTCGGTGTTGGCCACCCGGTCCGGACCGTCCATGGGCTGCAACAGAAAGTGCTCGAAGTCGAGCTGCTCGAACCGGGTCGGCTCGGCCCCGGCCTGCGGATAGACCAGCTTGAGGTCGTGCCCACGGGTGAGCACCACCTCGGCGCCCGCCTTGGGGCTCACGCAGATCCAGTCGAGTCCGGCCGGGGCAGGCCGGGTGCCGTTGGTCTCCACCGCCACCTCGAAACCCTCGTCGTGCAGGGCCCGGACAGCCGCGTCGTCCAGCTGCAACAGCGGCTCGCCGCCGGTGCACACCACGTACGGGCGGCTCCGCGGATGCTCCTGCCCCTGCCACGCCGCGGCCACCGCGCCGGCCAGCTCGACCGCCGTACGGAAACGGCCCCCGCCGGGGCCGTCCGTGCCGACGAAGTCCGTGTCGCAGAACTGGCAGATGGCGCGGTGCCTGTCCTGTTCCCGCCCCGTCCAGAGGTTGCAGCTGGTGAACCGGCAGAACACCGCCGGCCGACCTGCGTGGGTGCCCTCGCCCTGCAGGGTGTAGAAGATCTCCTTGACCCGGTACACCGGGCTCACCCGCCCGCCGACGTCAGCGCCGGATCGACGAGACCGAGCTCGGCGAACCCACGGGCCCGCAGCAGGCACGAGTCACACGTCCCGCACGCGCGCCCCTCGACCGGGTCGTAGCAGCTGTGCGTCCAGGCGTAGTCCACGCCCAACTCCAGGCCCCGACGGATCGTGTCGGCCTTGGTCAGCTCGATCAGGGGGGTGTGCACGCGCAGCCGCTGCCGGCCCTCGACACCCGCCTTGGTCGCCAGGTTGGCCATCTGCTCGTACGCGGCGATGTACTCGGGCCGGCAGTCGGGGTAGCCGCTGTAGTCGAGGGCACTGACGCCGATGAACACGTCCGAGGCGTCCAGGGTCTCCGCCCACGCCAGCGCGAAGGACAGAAAGATGGTGTTCCGGGCCGGCACGTAGGTGATCGGGATGTCCGAGCCGAGATCGTCCGCGCTGTCGTGGTGCGGCACCGCGAGCGCGTCGTCGGTCAGCGCCGAGCCACCGAAGACCCGGAGATCGATGTCGGCGACCACGTGCCGGGCGGCGCCGAGCCCCTCCGCCACCCGACGCGCGGCGTCGAGCTCCACCGTGTGTCGCTGACCGTAACGGAAGCTCAACGCGTAGGCCTCGTACCCCTCGTGCACCGCCATCGCGAGCACCGTGGCCGAGTCGAGCCCCCCACTGAGCAGCACCACAGCCTTGCGCCTCACCGCAGACATCTGCCGGCCTCCGCCTTCCCCACTCGCGTCGGCGACACCGTGCCGCCCCACTCCGAAGCCCAGTCGCGGCTCGGCAGCCCCTGAACTCGGCTACTCTACGCAACTGACCACAGGAAAGGGTACTGGGCTCAGGTCAGCGCGACCGCTCCGACCGGCACCGGCCGCCGGCCCGCCGGCACCGGCCCCGACCAGGCATGTCGGGAACGGTCAGGTGGGGACGGTCCCCCGTACCCGGTGGGGCGGGAGTCACAATGTTTCACGTGAACCCAGAACCGGGTGCCGAGATCCACCACACCGACCCGTTCGCGGTGCCGACCGGTCAGCGCTCGCCGGTACGCCGACTGCGGGGCAGGCTGGCCGCACCGGTGACCCTCTGGACGGCTCCCGGCCCGGCCGGGCTGACCGTGTCGTCAACCCTGGTCGTCGAGGGGGAGCCGGACCGCCTGCTCGGGCTGGTCGACCCGGAGTCGGACCTGTGGGCGGCGGTCGAGGAGTCCGGTCGGTTCGCGGTCGCCCCGCTGGGCCCGGCACACCGGCAGCTCGCCGACCGGTTCGCCGGCCTCTTCCCCTCCCCGGGCGGCCTCTTCGCCACGGACTCGTGGACCGACACCCGCTACGGGCCGGTGCCCGCCGACGCCGGGAGCTGGGCCGGCTGCCGCCTGGACACCGCCCGGGAGTGCGGCTGGGCCCTCCTGGTCGAGGCCACCATCGAGACGGTCGAGATCGGCACCGACACCCCTCCGCTCCTGCACTACCGGGGCCGCTACCACCAACTTCCCTGACCCGCCCCACCCCGAGAGCCGGCCCACGGGCCGGTGAGCGGGGTGACGCGGGTCACTGGGCGCAGGTGGGGGACCGTTCGGCGCAGGTGGCTGCCGGGATCGATCCCGGCCTTTCCCGGCAGGCAGCGGGCTCTCTACGGTGCGCGAAACCCCAACGCCTGTGAAGGTGGTGATCCACAGAATGTCCACGGACACACCCACGCCCGCCCCGGCCGAGTCGGCGGCGGAGCGTTATCTGGCCGTACAACGGTCGGACGAGTTCGTCGGGTTGCGCCGCGCGCTGCGCAGCTTCGTCTTCCCGATGACCGTCGCGTTCTTCCTGTGGTACGCGCTCTACGTGATCCTCTCCGCCTACGCGCGGGACTTCATGGGCACGAAGCTCTTCGGCAGCAACATCAACGTGGCGCTGGTCTTCGGTCTGCTCCAGTTCGTCTCGACGTTCCTCATCGCCTGGCTCTACTCCCGGTACGCCGACCGGAAGCTCGACCCGGTCGCCGACCGCATCCGCGCCGAGATCGGGGAGGTGACCCATGAATCCGGTCCTCGCGGTTGAGGCGGGTGGCGGCACCGCCCGCAACCTCACCATCACCCTGTTCCTGGTCTTCGTGGCGGTGACCCTGGCCATCACCATCTGGGCCAGCCGGCAGACCAAGACGGCCACCGACTTCTACGCCGGCGGCCGGTCCTTCTCCGGCTTCCAGAACGGCATGGCGATCGGCGGCGACTACATGTCGGCCGCGTCGTTCCTCGGCATCGCCGGCATCATCGCGCTGTACGGCTACGACGGCTTCCTCTACTCCATCGGCTTCCTGGTCGCCTGGCTGGTGGCACTGCTGCTGGTGGCGGAGCTGCTGCGCAACTCGGGCCGGTACACGATGGCCGACGTGCTGGCCTTCCGGATGCGCCAGCGCCCGGTGCGTACGGCGGCGGCGGTCTCCACCATCACCGTGTCGATCTTCTACCTGCTGGCCCAGATGGTAGGCGCGGGCGCCCTGGTCGCGCTGCTGCTCGGGATCAAGCCGGGCACGACCTTCCTCGGCATGGACGCCGACACCGCCAAGATCGCCACCATCATCATGGTCGGTGCCCTCATGATCATCTACGTGACCGTGGGTGGCATGAAGGGCACCACGTACGTCCAGATCGTCAAGGCGTTCCTGCTGATGACCGGCGCGCTGGTGATGACCGTGCTGGTGCTGGCGAAGTACAACTTCAACCTCTCGGCGCTGCTGGGTGACGCCGCCGCCACGTCGGGCAAGGGCAACGCGTTCCTCGAACCCGGGCTCCGCTACGGCGTCGAGGTGGCCGGCAACTCGACCCAGACCTTCTACAACAAGATGGACCTGCTGTCGCTTGGTATCGCCCTGGTGCTCGGCACGGCCGGCCTGCCGCACATCCTGATCCGCTTCTACACCGTGCCGACCGCCAAGGCGGCCCGCAAGAGCGTGCTCTGGGCGATCGGCATCATCGGCACCTTCTACCTGCTGACCCTCGCCCTCGGCTTCGGTGCGGCGGCGCTGGTCGGCGGCAAGGCGATCGTCGCGCAGGACAAGGCCGGCAACACCGCCGCGCCGCAGCTCGCCGAGGAGTTGGGCAAGACCTTCCTCGGCGGTGACCTGGGCGGGGCGACCCTGTTGGCGATCATCGCGGCGGTGGCCTTCGCGACCATCCTGGCGGTGGTCGCCGGGTTGACCCTGGCGTCGTCGTCCAGCCTGGCGCACGACTTCTATGCCAACGTGGTCAAGAAGGGGCAGACCTCCGAACGGCAGGAGGTCCGGGTGGCCCGGATCTCGGCCCTGGTCATCGGCGCGGTCTCGATCGCCCTGTCGATCTACGCGCAGAGCCTGAACGTGGCCTTCCTGGTGGCGCTGGCGTTCGCGGTGGCCGCCTCGGGCAACCTGCCGGCGATCCTCTACAGCCTGTTCTGGAAGCGGTTCAACACCTCGGGCGCGGTCTGGGCCATCTACGGCGGTCTGCTCTCCGCCGTGTTCCTGGTGTTCTTCTCGCCTGTCGTCTCCGGCGCGCCGACCTCGATGTTCCCGGAGCACGACTGGCAGTGGTTCCCGCTGTCGAACCCGGGCCTGCTGTCCATCCCGTTCGGCTTCCTCTGCGGCTGGATCGGCACGATCATCTCCAAGGAGCACGACGAGGACAAGTACGCCGAGCTGGAGGTGCGTGCCCTCACCGGCGCGGGAGCGCACTGACCGACCGGCACCACGAGGCCCCCGCCGCGACGCCCGCGGCGGGGGCCTCCGCCGTGCACCGGGTCCGTCGGGGTCGACCGGCCACAGCGACAGGGACGGGCAGCGTACGGGACACCGGGATCTTCCAGGTCCAAAGAGTGTGCGGGTGCCGTGCTGGGTAGGCTGACCGCCATGAAGGTTGCCCAGCGGTTCGGAAACGGTCACCGCGTCCTCGTCACCGGCGGCGCCGGGTTCGTGCCGTCGCACCTGGTGGACGCCCTGATCGACCGCGGGTGCACGGTGGTCGCGCTTGACAACTTCGTCACCGGTTCCAAGGACAACGTCGCGCACCTGGCGGACGACCCCCGTTTCACCCTGGTCGAGGCGGACATCTCCGAGGGCCTGCCCACCCACCACCCGGCCCTGACCCAGCGGTTCGACGCGATCCTGCACATGGCGTCCCCGGCCAGCCCGACCGACTTCGAGAAGTTGCCGGTGGAGATCCTGCGGGTCGGTTCGGTGGGCACCCTGCACCTGCTCGACCGCGCGGTCGCCGACGGCGCCCGGTTCCTGATGGCCTCCACCTCCGAGGCGTACGGGGATCCGAAGGAACACCCGCAACGGGAGACGTACTGGGGCAACGTCAACCCGATCGGGGTGCGCAGCGTCTACGACGAGGCGAAGCGCTTCTCCGAGGCGGCCACCATGGCCTACCACCGCAGTCGGGGGCTGGACGCGGCGATCGTCCGGATCTTCAACACGTACGGCCCACGGATGCGCCCGGACGACGGCCGGGCCATCCCGACCTTCATCTCCCAGGCGCTGCGCGGCGAGCCGATCACCGTGCACGGCACGGGTGGACAGACCCGGTCGATCTGTTATGTCGACGACCTGGTGCGGGGAATCCTGCTGCTGCTCGACTCGACGGAGACCGGCCCGATCAACTGCGGCACCGAGCACGAGCTGACCATGCGGCAACTCGCCGAGACCATCGCGTCACTCTCCGGCAGCCAGTCACAGGTGACCTACGTCACTCGCAGCTCGGACGACCCGGAGATGCGCCGCCCCGACCTCACCCTGGCCCGGGACCTGCTGGGATACCAGGCGGCGGTCTCGCCCGAGGAGGGCCTCCGGCGCACCATCGACCATTTCCGCGACCGGTTAGGGTAGCTCCCCCGCGCCACGCGGGACGGCCGGCGGGCTTCGCGTTCCGCCGACGCTCGACCGGCCTACGTACGCTGAAACGCATGTCAGCGACCTCGTCAGCCGGCGCCTCGCTCCCGTACCTGCACCGCGGCGCGGGCCGTGCCCCGGTGCCCGGTGCCGACCGGGGCACCACCGGGCGCTCCCGCCAGTCCGACGCGCAGTGGTACCCGTCGTACCAGGAGGGCCAGCCCCGCTCCGGCGGACCGGGCGGCCCAGGCACCCCCGCCGGGCCAGGCGGGCCGGGGAACTACGGCAGGCGCGGGCCGCGACCGCGCTGGGGGCGGATCGCCCTGGTGGCCGGCGTGACGGTGCTGGTGGTGGCGCTGCTCGGCGGGATCGGGGCCTTCTTCTACACCCGCAGCCTCGACAAGGACCTGGCCCGCACCGACCCGTTCTCCGAGATCACCGGCGGTCGGCCCGCCAAGCCGGTCGACGGGGCGCTCAACATCCTGCTGGTGGGCACGGACTCGCGGGACCCGGACGCAGCGGTCGACAAGCCGGGCGAGTGGCGCGCGGACACGCTGATCGTCATGCACATCCCGGCCGACCACCAGTCGGCCTACCTGGTCTCCGTCCCGCGTGACCTGTACGTGCCGATCCCGGAGAGCGCCGGCGCGGACTGCTCCTCCGGCCGGCGGGCGAAGATCAACGCGGCGTTCGCCTTCGGTGGCCTGCCGCTGGCGGTACGCACCGTGGAGTGCTTCACGGACGTCCGGATCGACAACGTGATGGCGATCGACTTCGGCGGCTTCAAGGAGGTCACCGACGCGGTCGGCGGGGTCGACCTGAAGGTGGAGCAGAGCATCACCTCGATCCACAAGCCGTACCGGAAGTTCACCAAGGGCACCATGCACATGGACGGCGCCACGGCGCTGGACTGGATCCGGCAGCGCAAGCAGTTCCCCCAGGGTGACTTCGCCCGGATGCGTCACCAGCAGGAGTTCCTGCGGGCGCTGATGGACAAGGCGGCCAGCACCGGCACGCTTACCAACCCGAAGAAGCTGAACGCGTTCCTCCAGTCGGTGACCGACGCGGCGACCGTGGACAACGGCTTCTCCCTCGGTGACATGGCCATTCAGTTCCGTAATCTGCGCGGCGAGAACCTGACCTTCCTCACCAGCCCGAACACCGGCAGCGACACCATCGACGGGGAGTCGGTGGTGGTCTCCGACCGGGAGAAGGCGCTGGCGATGTACAAGGCGATGTCCGCCGACACGATGGCGGACTGGGTGGCGGCCGACAAGAAGGCGGGCAACGGCAACTGACGGTCCCGCCGGCGCGGGGCGGGCCGTCGCGGCCTGCCCCGATGTGTCGGGCAGATTTCGACAACCGTCATCAGAGGTCGTTTGCCGACCGCTTGATCATCGAACGCCAACGGCCGTCCGGTCTCATCAATTCGTCCGAACGGATGAATTGCGGGGGCAAAGGTCAGGTTTTCTGGGATTTGTGCGTGTGACGACCTCGCCTTGCCGGGAAGCGGTACGTACAGTGGTCCCGCCCCCCGATCACGCGAGCTGGAGCACGCATGCCGGTTCAGACCAGTCCCCGCCCCTCGTCGCTGAGCGCCGACCCCTACCGGGCATCGGCCGCCGTCCCGTCACCGGGTGGTCGCGGCGGTCGGCGCACCGGCACGGTCCGCAAGCGTGCCAAGCGCAAGGACCCGCTCTGGGCGCGGCTGACAGTGGTCTTCGGCGCCGTGCTGATGCTGACCAGTGGCGTCGCGATCGTCGGCAGCAAGGTGCTGATCAGCCAGGCCACCGGCAACATCGCACAGCGCAACCTGCTCGGCGGGGCGGGCAAGACCGAGGCCGAGGGCGGCGCCAACCTGGACGGCCCGATCGACATGCTGCTGCTCGGGGTGGACGCCCGGGAGCGCTGGGCCGCCGACGACGTCCGGTCGGACAGCATCATCGTGCTGCACATCCCGGCCAGCCACGACCAGGCGTACCTGATCTCGATCCCCCGGGACACCGAGGCGCAGATCCCCGCGTTCAAGAAGAGCGGGTTCAAGGGCGGCACCGACAAGATCAACGCGGCGTTCCAGGCCGGCGCACGCAACGGTGGCGGCTGGGAGGGCGGCGCCCAGCTGATGGCCCAGACCATCAAGAACATGACCGGGGTCAGCTTCGACGGCGCCGCGATCATCAACTTCGGCGGTTTCAAGAACGTCATCGACACCCTCGGCTCGGTGCGCATCTGCGTCAGCCACGAGGTGAAGTCGCACCACATGATGATCGTGGACGGCAAGCAGATGTGGAACGCGGACGCCAAGAAGACCGGCCGGCCGATGACGCCCGTGGTCTACAAGAAGGGCTGCCGGGAGATGAGCGGCCTCCAGGCGCTCGACTACTCGCGGCAGCGCTACGGCCTGCCGAACAGCGACTACGACAGGCAGCAGAACCAGCAGCAGCTGATCAAGGCGATGGCCCGCAAGGCCACCGACAAGGGCATGCTGACCAACCCGGTGAAGGTCAACCAGCTGATCAAGGCGGCCGGTAAGGCGTTCATCCTGGACACCGGCGGCGTGCCGGTCGCGGACCTGGTCTTCACCATGCGCGGGGTCACCGCCAACGAGTTGACCATGCTGCGCACCAACGGCGGCACGTTCAACGGCAACGCCAACAACCGCGAGGCGCTCAGCCCGCAGACCCTGGACATGTTCCAGGCGATCAAGGAAGACAAGCTCGGCGAATTCGTCTACGCCAACCCGAGCGTGCTGTCCACCCGCAAGTGACCCGCCGGAAATAGCGGGGAACCGGCCCGGAGCCCCACCGTCCCGCCCTAGCCTGATGTGAGAGACATTCACGTTACGGCCACGGGGAGGACGTCACGGCCAGGTCAGCGCGATCCGACCGGGGGCGGGGCAGACCGTCCCCCGCCCGGCGTACGGCCCGCGGGTCGCGGGTCCTGCTCGGCGTCGGCCTGACCCTGGTGCTGCTCGCCGGGCTGGCCGTGGTCGGGGTGCGGATGCTCACCCAGCGCTACGACCGGACGGTCAGCCGGGAACAACTGCTCGCCCCGGACGCCCGACAGGCCCGCACCGAGCTGGACGACGGCCTGAACTACCTGATCGTCGGCTCCGACCGACGAGCCGGCGCGCAGGGGCCGGACCAGCGATCGGACACCATCCTGATCGTGCACGTCCCACCCGGCCTGCGACAGGCGTACCTGATTTCCGTTCCCCGCGACCTGCTGGTCGCGATCCCACCCGACGGCATCGGCTACGGCGGGGGGCAAGACAAGATCAACGCTGCGTACGAGCACGGCGGCGGCGGCGAGGGCGGCACCCGACTGCTCTCGGCCACCCTCACCCAGCTCACCGGCATCCGCTTCGACGGCGCGGCACTCGTCGACTTCGCCGGTTTCCGGCAGGTCATCGACCTGTTGGGCGGCATCCGGATGTGCGTCGACACCGAGGTCCGGTCGATCCACACCGGGGCCCTCTTCCCGGTCGGCTGCCAGCAGATGGACGGCGCGAAGGCGCTGGACTACGCCCGGCAGCGCTACGGCCTCCCGGGTGGCGACTACGACAGGCAACGACACCAGCAGCAGATGCTGCGGGCGATGATGGACCGGGCCGCCCAGGCCCACCTGCGCAGCGACCCGGTGCAACTGGACCGGGTGCTGCGGGCGGTAGGCGGTTCGCTCACCGTCGACACCAACGGCGTGCCCCTGGACGACCTGGTGTTCGCGTTGCGCGCGCTGCCCGCCGACGCGTTGCACGGGGTGCAGTTGCCCTCGTACCCGCAGACCATCGACGGCATCTCGTACGTGGTGCTCGACCACGGTGGCGGCGGGCTCTTCGACGCCGTCCGCACCGACCGGCTGCCCGACTGGGCGCAGGCCAACCCACGCTGGGTCAACCGGCTGTGACCCGGCAGCCGGCCGCCGGCACCCGATCACCGGCAGCCCGGGGCCGCCACGCCGACCGTCGAGGTGCCGTTCCCGGCACCGAGGATCTAGGCTTGGTGACCGTGTTCGGATCCCAGGTTCCCAGCGTCCCCGTGACCGCGATCGACGACGACACCTACCTGCTCGACGTCCGTGAGGACGACGAGTGGGCGGCGGGCCACGCGCCCGGCGCCCACCACGTACCGATGATGGAGCTGCCGGCCCGGCTCGCCGAGGTGCCCACCGACCGCGACGTCGCGGTGATCTGCCGCTCCGGCGGGCGCTCCGCGCAGGTGGTCGGTTACCTGCTCGGCAACGGCTGGGAGCAGGTGCGCAACGCCGACGGTGGGATGCGGCAGTGGGTGGCCGTCGGCAAACCGGTGGTCACCGGGGACGGGCAACCCGGCCAGGTCATCTGAGCGTCGGAGGATGGGCGATCCACTTGTCTTCGCGCACCGTGGCGCGTCGGCCGACCTCCCCGAACACACCCTGGCGGCCTACCTGCGGGCCCTCGACGAGGGCGCCGACGGGCTGGAGTGCGACGTCCGGCTGACCCGCGACGGGCACCTGGTCTGCGTACACGATCGGCGGTTGAACCGGACCAGCAACGGCCACGGTCTGGTCAGCGCCCGCACCCTGGCCGAGTTGGAGACGCTGGACTTCGGCTCCTGGCACCCCGGGTGCCCGCCGGCCGACGGCGACGAGGCGCTTGACGACACGCGCACCCGGCTGCTCACCCTGGACCGGCTGCTGGCCGCCGTCCGGGCCGCCGGCCGCCCGGTCCGGCTGCTGGTGGAGACCAAACACCCGTCCCGCTACCGGGGGGACGTCGAGCGCCGGCTGGTCACCCTGCTGCGACGGCACGGGCTGGCCGAGCCGGCCCCCGACGATCCGGTCCAGGTCACCGTGATGTCCTTCTCCCCGCTGGCGGTCCGCCGGGTCCGCGAGCTGGCCCCGGCGCTGCCGACGGTGCTGCTGCTGGAGGTGTTGCCCCGCTGGCTGCGGCTCGACCGGCTGCCGTTCGGGGCCCGGATCGCCGGGCCGGGCATCGGGCTGGTCCGGGCCCGCCCGGAACTGGTGCCCGCACTCCGGGCCGCCGGCCACCAGGTGTACGTCTGGACGGTCAACGAGCCGACCGACCTGGACCTGGTCCTCGACGCCGGGGTGGACGGGGTGATCACCGACCGGCCGGCGCACACCCTGGCCCGGCTCGGTCGATGACGTCCGCCTCCCACCTGCCCCGGGCCGACGCCGACCGTTCGGGCCGGCACCGGGTGCCGGACCGGCCCGACTCCCCGGGGGTGCCCGAAGGCCGTCGCACGGGGCACACTCGGGGCATGCCGGAGCGCACCGATCTCGCCACCCTCATCGCCGACCACGGCGCGGTGATCGAGATGATCAATGCGGGTGAGGCCGGGCTGCCGGTGCTCACCGCGCTGCTGCGGGCGGCCCGGCCCGCGCTCGGCGCGGCCTGCGTGGCCTTCGTCGAGTTCGCCCCGACCGGCGGACGGGTGATCGCCGCCAGCGGCAACGCCGAGTGGACCATCGGCCGTCCGCTGCCCGCCTCCGACCCGGCCACCGTCTGCCTGCTCACCGGCCCCCGGGTCCGGCAGACCCGGCTGGACCGTCTCGACGGCCCGCTCGCTGGGGAACTGGCCGAGCGCGGTCTGCGCCGCATGATCGTCGCCCGCGCCGAACTCAACGGGCTCACCGTCGGCAGCCTGCACGCCCTCTATCCCGACGACGAGGAGTCCGAGGACCGGATCCAGCACGCCACCATCGGTTACTTCGCCTCCTGCATCGCCCACATGTACGGCGACCAGAGCGGCCTGCCGGTGCACGGCGACGGCCCGGTCGTCGCGGCGCTCGCCGACGGCCTGGCCGTGGTGGACCGGGACGGCCGGGTCCGGCTGTGGAACCCGGCGGCCGTCGAGGTCACCGGCCGCACCGCCGCCGAGGCGATGAACCGACCGCTGCCGTTCCCGCTCCCGGCGGCCGGCCAGGTGCTCGACCACCAACTGCCGGGCGGGCAGTGGCTACGGATCACCTCCGGCGAGCTGGTCGGTCCGGGCACGCTCCGGGTGGTCACCTTCCGCGACATCACCGACCAGCAACGCCGCGACTCCGACCGGGACCTGTTCGTCGCGGTCACCAGCCACGAGCTGCGTACCCCGGTCACCGTCATCAAGGGGTACGCGGACACCCTCACCGACCACTGGGAGTCGCTGACCGACCACGATCGACGGCAGGCGGCCCGGGTGATCGGTCAGCGGGCCAACGAACTGGCCCGACTGGTCGACCGGCTGCTCACCTCGGCCACCGACGTACGCCCCAGCGACGAGCCGGCCGTCCCGTTCGACCTCGGTGAGGCGCTCCGCGCCGCGGTGCTTGACCTCCCCGGCGACCTGCGTCGTCGGCTGCTCCTGCACGTCCCGGTCGACCTGCCCAAGACACTCGGGGACCGGCACCGGCTGACCACCGTGCTGACCGAGCTGTGCACCAACGCGGGGAAGTGGTCGCCGACGGACTCCCCCATCGAGGTGATCGCGACGGCCGACGGGCAGACGGTGTCGTTCCGGGTGGCCGACCGGGGGATGGGAATCCGGCCGGAGCACGTGGAACGCGCCTTCGACCGGTTCTGGCAGGGCGAGTCCGGGGACCGTCGGGGTTATCCGGGTGCCGGGCTCGGCCTCTATCTCGTCCGTCGGATCGTTGAACAGCAGAATGGATGGGTATCCCTACGTCCACGGGACGGGGGCGGTACGGTCGCAGAGGTGCGGCTGCCGCGGGGATGATCCCGCACCGGCGGGCCGGAGACGAGCCGGCACCGGTGGGCCGGGGCGCACCGCCGCACCGGCGGGCACGGGAAGGAGCCGGGGTGTCGACGGGACGAGTCGATCGTTCGTGGTGCGTGGTGGTTCCCCACCATGTCACCGGAGCGCGGCTGGCCCGGCACCGGCTCGCCGACGAACTGGCCGACCTGGTGCCCCCGACGCTCCTCGCGGACCTGGTGGCCGTCCTGGCCGAACTGGTCGGCAACGCGGTCCGGCACGCCGACCCGCTGCCCGGCGGGGTGGTCCGGGTCGCCTGGCGGCTACGGCCGACCCGGACCGGGCCGGTGCTGTCGGTCCGGGTGACCGACGGCGGCGCCGAGGCCGGGCCCCTGATGCGGGCCGCCGGAACAGACGCCGTCGACGGCCGGGGCCTGCACATCGTCGCCGGGCTGGCCAGCTGTTGGGGGGTCGACCGCGACGGCCTGGGGCAGAGCGTCTGGGCCGAGTTCCACCCGGCCGACTGCCGGCCTGGCCTGGTTCCCACCGGCTGACGCGGGGTCGGGCCAGATCCGGGTCGGCCGACGCAGCGGGGCGACGCAGCGGGTGACCCGGCGCCTCGGTGCGGCGCAGCGTGGCGGCCGAGCCGGCGCAGCGTGGCGGGTCCTGCCCCCGCCGTCGCCCGGCGGGCTCTAGGCTGTCTCGCCGTGAGCAAGCGTCGAAAGAACCAGCGCGTCGAGGCCGCTCCCCGCCGGGAGAAGATCCGGGACGTCTTCGTCCCCCGTCCGTTCGAAGGGTTGGCCGACGAACCGGAGTGGATCGCCCTGCGCGAACTCGTGCCGGCCGCCTCCGCGCCGCTGCGGCTCACCCCCGGGCTGGTCGAGGAGCACGGTGACCGTCCGGTCACCCTGGCCACCGTGCTGCCGATGGCCGCCCCGGCGATGACCAAGCCGGACGGCCGGGTGTTCATCGGTCTCCAGCGGCACCAGCAGTCCGGCGACGTCTCCCGGGACCTGGCCGAGGCGCTGCTCTGCGCCCTGCGTACCGAGCCGGGCGGGCAGGTGACGGTGCCGCCACTGCCGGGCCCCGGCCCCCGGCTCCAGGACATCCTGGTGGACGGCCCGCTGGACATCACGATGCACGAGGGCTTCGAGTTCTGGCTCGATCCCGGTGCGGCAGACGACCCGACCGTGCAGGCGTCCCTGGAGCGGGCGAACGCGGCGATCTACCCGACCGTGAAGCTGGCCGCCGCCCGGGCCGCCTACTGGTGCCGGGTGCCGGAGAAGGCGCACGTGCGCTGGGTGCTCGGCGACGACGAGGATGCCGCGCTGGACACGCTCTCCCGGCTCTCCGCCGCCGGTGCCCTCACCCTGAGCGAGGGTACGAAGTTCGCCGGCATGTTCCGGGCACACGGCCGGCTGGCGCCGGTCTGGGACCTGCCGGAGGACGTCCCGGCCGCCGAGTGGGAGGAGCCGGTCACCGCGTTCGCCAAGCGGTACGCCGACGCGCTGGCCGAGAAGGAGCCGCTGGACGCCGCCGGCCGCCGGGCCCGCCAGGGTCTGCTCGGCCGCCAGCTCACCCTCCGCTGAGCCCACCCGCCCGGGGCGGCTCAGGCGGCGGTCGGGTGCAGTGGTTCGCGGACCAGTGGACAGGACATGCAGCGGGGGCCGCCCCGGCCGGAGCCCAGCTCCGAACCGGCGATCGGGATGACCTCGATGCCGGCGCGTTCCAGCTGGGCGTTGGTCTCCACGTTGCGTTCGTAGCCGACGCAGAGCCGGGGGGCCAGGGCGAGGGTGTTGTTGCCGTCGTCCCACTGCTCGCGTTCGGCGGTCACCGGGTCCAGGCCGGTGTCGATCACCCGGAGCTGGTCGAGGTCCATCGCGTCGGCAGCCGCGCGCAGGAACGGCGCGGGGCCGTCCACCCGGGGCTCGCCGTCCGGTCCGACGATCACCGTGTACGCCGACAGCGTGCTGGCCACGTTGGGGTACATCAGCACCGCGTCGACGTCGACCATGGTGCAGACGGTGTCGAGGTGCATGGTGGCCCGTTCCTGGGCGATCGGCACCACCAGCATGGTGTGCGCCAGGCCGGCGGCGAAGACCTGCCGGGCCAGCCGTTCGGCGCCGGCCGGGGTGGTCCGCTCGCCCACCCCGACGGCGAGCACCCCGGGGGCGAGCAGCAGCACGTCGCCGCCCTCCAGGTGTTCCAGGCCGGGATGGTAGACGGCCCGGGTGCCGACGAATCTCGGGTGGTAGCGGTAGATCGCGTCGGTGAGTGTGGTCTCCCGGCGGCGGGCCGGCATGGCGAGGCTGGTGACCCCGACCCGGTCGCCGATCCACAGTGACGAGTCCCGGGTGAAGAGCAGGTTGGGCAGCGGGTCGATGACGAAGTCGTGCCGGTCCATCAGCGTCCAGACCAGACCACCGGGGCGCTCGGCGCTGATCCGTACCTCCTCGTGGGCGAGGCCGGCGGTGAGCACGTCGGCGAGGGCGGCAGGGTCGAGGTAGGCGAGGTGGTCGGCGACCCGACGGCGCAGGGTGTCGCCCAGTCGGGGCGAGCTGAGCACCTGCTCGGTGAGCTCGGCGCGGGCCTCTGCGACGGCGAGGGTCTCGGCGAGCAGGGTGGCCAGGTAGAGCACCTCCACGCCCCGGTCGCGCAGCTCGGCGGCGAAGGCATCGTGCTCCTCCTGGGCCCGGCCCACCCATGGGATAGCGTCGAAAAGCAACGAGTCGTTGTTGCGGGGGGTGAGGCGGGCCAGTTCCGGACCCGGCCGGTGCAACAGCACCGTGCCGAGTCGACCGACCTCGCTGTCCACGTAGTGGGTCACCCCCGCAGCGTAGGACAGTGCTGATCGATGTTCAGCGGAAGAACTGCGGATGAATATGGCATTCATCCGCACTCATTCCGGCGCTCCAACTTGCCGTACCCCCACAGTGGCGACGTAGGGTAGTGAGAACATAACTTTCGAGAGACCTTTTGCCGGAGGTCGCGATGACTGTCTTTCCCGCTCGTCGAGCCGTACCCACCCGGGCACTGCCGCCCGTGGCGGTGCCGCAGCCCCGTCCCGACGGGTCCGCGGCACTGGACCCGGCTCGTCCGACCCCGCTGGAGTGGGCGCGTCGACGTCGAGCCGAGCGGGGTGCCCGTCGGCTGGAGGCCGCCGGGGCGCGGGCGCTCGGTCAGCTCGACCACCTGGGCCCCGCCTGGCACGTGATCGAGTGGCCCCGCACCGACGTCTCGGACATGCTGCGCGACCACGGCCAGGACGAACGCGCCGGGTTCCTCGCCATCGGCCCCAGCGGGCTCTTCGCGGTCAGCATCGTCGACCACGGCCGGGCCCGGGTGCTGGTCGCCGGGGACGTGGTGCAGATCAACGGCAAGCGCCCGCCGTACGTGACCGAGGCCCGGCGGGACGCCAAGCGGGCGAGCAAGGCGCTTACCGGGGCGGTCGGGCTGCCGATCCCGGTGACACCGGTGCTGACCTTCGTCGGCTCCGGCGTCATCAGCGTCTACGGCCTGCCCAAGGACTGCATGATGGCGACCCACCGGGAGCTGGACCGGCTCCTCGTCGCCGGTGGCAACCGGATCAGCCCGGCCACCGCCGAGAAGCTGTCCCGGGTCGCCCAGGCACCACAGACCTGGCACAACGGCACCTACCGTCCCGCCGGCGACTACCGGTGGTACGACGAGGGCCGAACGGCCGCTGACAAGCCGGCGGGTCGCCGGTAACGTCACCGACGACGCCCCGCGGCACCGGTTTTCCGCGACATCCCGGTCCGCGCCGTCGCCGGCCGCCCACCAGGGCACCCGATCCATCCACCGGCGGCTGGTGACTCCAGCGCGGTCGGCGACCGTCACGAAGACCGGCTAGCGTGGACAGACCGTCGGTGTACCTAGGAGGCACGGTGGCCCACGTCGAACTCTCGCTCTCGGACGTGTTCGTGCCGGCGGCACGGACGCCGACAGAGCCGGGGTGCGACAACGTCGGGAAGTGGTCGGCCACCGTCTCGCGCGCCGAGGAGCCCTGCCTCCTGATCGACGCCGACACCCAGGTGGTGGCCATCTCCGCCGCCGGTTGCGAACTGCTCTGCCTCGGCGCCCCCGAGGCCGTGGTCGGGCTGCCGCTGCTCGAAGGAGGCCTGCGGCTGCTCGACTTCACCGCAGCCCGGCACGAGTTGCCCGAGCAGGAGACCGACAAGATCCCCCCGCTGCTGGCCCTGCACTCCGGGCGACTCGCCCGGGGTCTGCTGAGGGTGCAGCCCGCCGGTGACGACAGCACCTACGCGACAGTCGACGCCATCTCCACGCCGGTCCTCACCGACGGTTCGGTCGCCGGCTCGCTCACCTTCTTCTCCGCGATCTGACCGTCCTACCCGGCCGTCCGTCCGGCTCCGCCCTTCGACCGCCGGACAGCGCCGCGTCGGCCGTCCGCCCGAGCAAGGCTCCCTCGACCGGCGTTCAGCGCCCTCTCGGCCTGTTCCGACGGCAGCGTCGGTGTCGCGCCGGCCTTCACCGTGCGGGCCGATCCTCCTACGATGGGCTCACCCCCACCGGCCACCGCGACCGGCCCTCTCCAGCCGATCCGTAACGGCCGGTGCCCGTCCCGACGCCCCCGCGCGCGACTCCCCCGAGGACCGGCCCGTGCCGCCTGACCCCGTATCGCGTCCCCCGTACCGACGGCCGGTCACCGCCCTACTCACGGTGGCCCTGCTCGCCGTGCTGCCGTCCACCGGCTGCGCCGCCCCGCCGGAACGCGGTGTGGCGGTCCCCGTCGCCCCGCCGACGCCGACCGTGACCACGCCGCCGACCACGTCGCCCACCATCCTGCCGGTGACACCCACCCTGCCACCGACCTCCGCCCCGCCCACCCCCACCGTCGCGGCGGTCGCCGTGGCCTGCGCCGGCCGCCCCTCCGCCGACCGGGTGATCGGGCTGCTCCGCAGTGACGTGCTGCCCCGGAACGTGTCGGTGCGGGCCGTCGAGGGGCCGCTCTGCGCCGACGGCTGGCAGTACACCGTGTTGGCGGTCAGTGGGCACGAGGAGCTCCAGGCGGTGAGCCGGGGGGAACCGGACGCGCTGCGGCTGGTCACGGCCGGTACGGACGTCTGCTCGATCGAGGTGAAGGCCGTTGCGCCGCCCGCCATCCGGACGTTGGCCTGCGACGCCGGGACCGGGGTGCCACCGGGTGCGTAGGCTGGTCGACATGCCCGGAACACCACCGACCCGATACGTCTTCTTGGGCCCCGAGGGCACCTTCGCCGAACAGGCGTTGCGTACCGTCCCGGCCGCCGAGCACGGCAGTCGTACGCCCGCCCGCAGCGTCGGCGAGGCGCTGGAGAGCGTACGGGCCGGTGAGGCGGACGCGGCGCTGGTGCCGATGGAGAACTCGATCGGCGGCGCGGTCGGGGTGACCCTGGACGAGTTGGCAGAGGGGAACCCGCTGGTGATCACCAGGGAGGTGATCCTGCCGGTGGAGTTCGTGCTCGGCGCGCGGCCCGGCACCGATCTCCACCGGGTAAGCAGTGTGGCCGCCCATCCGCAGGCGTCCACCCAGTGCCGCAACTGGCTGCGCGCCCACCTGCCCGACGCCACGGTGATCGACGTGCTCTCCAACGGTGCAGCGGCGGCCGGCGCGGCGAACGGCGAGTACGACGCGGCGATCTGCGCCCCGATCGGGGCGGCCCGGCACCGGTTGACGCTGCTCGCCGACAAGATCGCCGATCACCCGGACGCGGTGACCCGCTTCGCACTGCTGTCCCGCCCCGGCCCGCCCCCGCCGCCCACCGGTGACGACGTCACCTCGCTGGTCGTCTACATCGCCCACGACCGGGTGGGCGCCCTGCTGTCGGTGCTGATGGAGTTGGCCGTCCGGGGGGTCAACCTGACCCGGATCGAGTCCCGCCCCACCGGTGAGGCGCTCGGCCGGTACGTCTTCTTCCTCGACTGCACCGGTCACGTCGCGGACGCCCGGCTCGGCGAGGCGTTGCAGGGGTTGCGTCGGGTCTGCGCCGAGGTGCGCTTCCTCGGGTCGTACCCCCGGCACCGGTGGACCGACGCGGCGGGTGATCGGCCGGTCCCGGCACCAGCCGGCCTGTCGGACACCGACTACACCGACGCGGCGGCCTGGCTGGCCCGGCTGCGCTCCGGTGAGCTGAACTGACTGCCCTATCCCGGTATCCGCCACGGCAGCGGCAGCGAGCCTGAACCGCACCCACGAATCCCACGGAGTCCGGGCCGACCCGACCCGGTCACGCCGCCAGCGCCGTCCGACGAGGCCCGAACCGCCCCGCCCACCCCCGACCCGAATCGGCCAGACCGAGCCGAATCGGCCAGACAGAGCCGAATCGGCTAAGACCGAGCCGAATCGGCCAAGACCGAGCCGGCACGGCCAAGAACGGTGCCGGCCCCGGCCGAGGCCGAACGGAGCCGAACCGGCCTGGGTCGGCCGACGACTCCACGATCGGCCGGCGACGAGTCGGGGTGCGGGGCGGCCCCAGCCGGGACCGCCCCCCACCGCCGAGGTCAGCTGAGCAGGCCGCCGAGCAGGCCGCCCTGTTGCTGCTGCTGAGTGCCGCTGCCCTGGACCGGCGGCTCCTCCGACGGCTGGACCACGACGAAGCCCTGGCCGGCGAAGCTCATGGTGAACGCCTCACCGGTGCTGCGGCCGAGCAGGGTGCCCAGGCCGAGCTGCTCCGCCCGGTGGTAGCCGGTCTGGAGGTTGGCCGACCAGCAGACGGCGGCCTGCGGGTCGACATAGGTGGGCGCGTCGACGTTGAGCACGACCGGGGTGCCCTTGGTGGTGATGGCGATCCGCCCGTGCCCGCTGAACACGCAGTTGAACAGGCCGGACGAGGCCATCCCCGCGCCGCCGACCATCTTGATGTCGTACGACAGGGACGAGTCGAAGGCCAGCACGCTCGACCCGTTGATCGACAGGGCGTCGCCCGGCTCCAGGTCGATGATGTGCACGTCCTTGGCCAGCTCGGCGAGGAAGACGTCCCCGTGGCCGCTGAGCTTCATCAGCGGCACTCCCTCGCCGGTGAGCCGCTGCTTGATGAACTTGCCGATGCCGCCCGAGCCGAGCGCCTGGAACTGCACCTGCCCCTGGTAGGCGACCATCGACCCGACCCGGGCCATCGCCTCACCGTTGAGTTCGATCTTCAACATCTTGGAGTTCTGCAGCCGCATGCCGGGCTGGGCGGACTCCTTCTCCAGGTTTTCTGCCGAGAACAGCGCGCTGCGCATGGGGGTCTTCCTCCTGATCGGGGATGTGCTCGCCCCACGGTAGGCAGCCCCCGCAACCGGCCGCATCGGCCGAGCGGCGCGCTCAGCCCCAGCCCAACGCGTGCAACCGCTCGTCGTCGATTCCGAAATGATGGGCGATCTCGTGCACCACGGTCACCGCCACCTCGTCGACCACGTCGTCCTCGGTGGCGCAGATGTGCAGGATCGGCCGGCGGTAGATGAAGATCCGATCCGGCAGTACGCCCGAGTAGCTCCAACCGCGTTCGGTAAGCGCATGCCCCTCGTAGAGGCCGAGCAGGTTCTCTCCGGCGGGCGGGTCGTCCTCGACCAGGATGACCACGTTGCTCATCAGCCGGAGCAGTTCCTCGGGCACCTCGTCGAGGGCCTCGCCGACCAGTTCCTCGAAACGTTCACGGCTCATCTCCACAGGCACCTCACCGATTGTGCCCGACTCGCCGCCCCCGCCCACTCCCTACGCCGACCGGCCGCCCCCACCGGCACCAACATCATGCTCGATCCTGGTTGTCAACACCGTTGCGTTAACGCCGTGGGTGGCTGGTCAACCCGGGACAGGAAGTGCCCGATCGGGGAGCGGGGTGGGCCCGCTTGGCGATCATGGAGTGGTGGTGCCGACTTTGGGGGTTTACGGGCGTTCTGTCACCCACCACAACTCCATGATCGGCGAGGCGGCGGTGGTTGACGAGCAGCCGTTCCACCTAACGCAACGGTGTTGTCCTGGTTGTAGTGGCCTCGAATCGCTCGGATGCCACTACAACCAGGATCGAGCACGATCATGCAGGCCGACGCGGACCCGATTCGCCCCGTTGGGACGACCGGGCGGGGGGACGACCGGGCGGTCGCCCGGACACGGGAGCGACCGGGGGGCCGCTGCCCGGGGGAAGCCCGCCCGACCTCTGCGAAGGCCGGGCGGGGATCGGGGCCGAAGGGATCAGGAAGCGAGGCGGGCGGTGAGGCTGATCTGCGCGCCGGGGGAAAGCAGCCGGGAGATCGGGCAGTTCTCCTTGGCGGCCTCGGCCAGCTTGGTGAACTGGGCCTCGTCCAGGCCCGGGGCCTGGCCGACGGTCTCCAGGTCGATCCGGGTGACGGTCATTCCCGCGTCGGTCTTGTCGAAGTGCACCTTGGCGGTGGTCTCCACCGAGGTGCCGGAGACGCCGGCGTCGGCGAGCTGCTTGGAGAGCGCCATCGAGAAGCAGCCCGCGTGGGCGGCACCGATCAGCTCCTCCGGATTGGTGCCCTCACCTTCCTCGAAGCGCGACTTGAAGGAGTAGTTCCCCTCCAGGCCACCCTTGCCGGTGCGAACGGTCCCGGCGCCCTCGGTGAGGTTGCCCTGCCAACGTGCGGATGCGGTACGGATAGGCATACCCGAACGCTAGCCGAACCCCCACGCCGCTGCCGACCTTCCGTGCGTCACCCGCTCCCGGTCGAGAGCACCCACCGCCGACCTTCCGGGCTCCACGCTCCCGGCCGGGGGCGTACCGCCGTGGGATGATGCGGGTCAGGCCCGCGACGCGGAAGGTGGCCGATGTCCCAGGATCTCCCCATCCCGAGACAGGACGATCGCTCGGATGACAGCTCCATGCTGGAGTGGGGTGCCACCGAACGACCGGCCGGCCGACGGTTCGGCCACTGGCCCGCCGCGCTGCGTCGGGACCGACGGCTACCCCCGGTGCTGGTCCTGCTCGGCGCGGTCGCCGCCACGGCGTCGATGGCCGGGGAGTGGCTGGTGATGACCGTGCCGAACGGCGGCCCGGAGGGCAGCGGCACCATCCGGGTGCCCGGTGGGGTGGCCGAGGTGGGTGGCTTCGGGATCGCGTACCTGGTGGGATTGTTGCTGCTCAGTGTGGCGGTGGCGATGGCCCTGCGCGGGCGCCCGGCCACCCGGCACGACGCCCGGGTGGCCGGTCTGGCCATGGCCGGCGTCCTGCTGGTCCTGCTCGTCGTCACCGCCTTCTCGTTGGACGACTCCGGGCAGCGGGCGCTGTTCTACTCCCCGGAGGACGGGTTCCGGGTGGACTACGGCCGGGGGCTGGTGATGGCCTTCGTCGCCGTCGTACTGGTCGGGGCGGCCCTGCTCACCATCGTCCGCCAACCGGACGATCGGCTGGCGGACGGTGCCGGGGCCGAGACCGGGCCGGTCGGGGTCGATCCCGGTGCGGACGACGATCGACCGGCCGCACCCGCCGACCTGACCGTCACTCCGACGGTCCCGTTCGCCCGCCGCGAGCGCGACGCCTGAGAAGGCAGCGGCCCGACCCGCCGGCTACGCCGCCGACCCGCCGGCCCGATGAACCGACGCCGACCTCGGGACGGGGCGATCGGGCGGCGGTGTGTCGGCCATCGGGCGTTGGCGCCCGATTCGCCGGAAAGCCATGGTGACGACCTGTTCGGCGAGGTACGGTTGCTGCCCGCCGTCACACCGGGTCGGACGACCGGTACGGACGGCGGCGGGCAAGGAGGAACGATGACCCGCCCGGGACTGCCCAAACTCATCGCCACCGACCTCGACGGCACGCTGGTGCGCAGCGACGACACCGTCTCGGCGTACACCCACGGGGTGCTCGACCGGGTGCGGGCCGCCGGCATTCCGGTGGTCGGCGCCACCGGTCGTGGCCCCCGGTTGAAGGAGCTCACCCGCAACGACATCCGGGCCGCCGACTACCTGGTGATGGCGGGTGGCGGTTGCGTGGTCGACCAGAGCGACCCGGCCGGCCCGGTGGTGCTGCGCGACGAGCGGCTGTCCGGCGAGGTGCTGGCCCGGCTGCTGGCCGACCTGGAGGCCGCCGTCGGCCCGCTCACCGTCATGGTGGAGGCGTCCGACGAGCACGACGCGCCGCTCTGGGGCGACTACCACCCGGCCTGGCCGTACCCGGACCGGTTCGAGGCGCGCAGCCGGGCCGAATGTCTCTCCCTCGACGTGGTCAAGGCGTTCGTCCGGACCGCCGACCACCACGTGGACGAGTTGCTGGACACCGCCCGCCGAATCGTCGGGCCGGAGGTGGCCAGTCTCACCCAGGCCGGCCTCGGCTTCGTCGAGATCTGCCCGCCGGGGGTGGACAAGGCCAGCGGCCTGACCGTGGTCGCCGAGCGGCTCGGGGTCGACCCGGCGGACGTGCTGGTCTTCGGGGACATGCCCAACGACCTACCGATGTTCGCCTGGGCCGGCTGGTCCCGGGTGGCCGTGTCGAACGCCCACCCGCTGGTGCGGGCCGCTGCCGACGAGGTGACCCTGCGCAACGACGACGACGGGGTGGCGGTCTACCTGGACCGACTACTCTCCCGGTGATGGGAGAGACACCACGGCTGGTCGCCACCGACATCGACGGCACCCTGCTCGGCGACGAGCGGCGGCTCAGCGCCCGCACCGCTGCCGTGCTGAAGCGGATCGCCGCGGCGGGCACGCCCGTCGTGCTGGTCACCGGCCGCCCGATCCGCTGGCTCCAACTGGTGTACGACCAGCTCTCCGCGCCGCTGCCGGCGATCTGCGCCAACGGCGCGGTGGTGTACGACCCGGACAACGACCAGGTGCTGCGGGCCGACCCGCTCGCCCCGGAACTGCTCGCCGAGGTGGCCCGCCGGCTGCGGGCGGCGGTGCCGGAGGTCAGCCTCGCGGTGGAGATCGTGGACAGCCGGGAGATGCGGCACGAGGCGCACTACCCGCTGCGCTGGGACGCCGACCACGAGGCCATCCGGGCGGTCGAGTCGCCTGAGGAACTGGCTTCGATGCCGGCGGTGAAGTTGCTGGCCCGGGCCGGCGCACAGGACCCGGACGCCTTCGTGCAGGTGGTGGCCGGTGCGCTGGAGGGGCTGGCCGAGGCGACCCACTCGTCGTACAGCGGGCTGGTGGAGATCTCCGCCGCCGGGGTGACCAAGGCGGCCGGGCTGGCCTGGTACGCGGACCGGATCGGCGTACGCCAGTCCGACGTGCTCGCCTTCGGTGACATGCCCAACGACGTGCCCATGCTCACCTGGGCGGGGCGGGCGGTGGCGGTGGCCAACGCGCACCCCGCCGTGCTGGCGATCGCCGACGAGGTGACCGGGGCGAACACCGCCGACGGCGTGGCGGCGTACCTGGAGAAGATCTTCGGGGTGGCCTGAGCCGCCGGGGTGCCACCGCGCGGGGGCACCCCGGCGCGCGCTCGGCGCTCCCGGCGGCGACCCGGCGCACGGCTCAGGGCCGCAGCCGGCTCAAGGCCGACGGCCGGGGATCAGAGGTACTGGCCGGTGTTGTGGCCCTCGCCGCCTGGCTGCTGACCCATGCCGGGCATCCCGGGGATCATCCCGGCCGGGCCACTGGGCAGGGCGGGGCGGCCACCGGAGCGCATCTGCTCCAACTGCACCCGGGCGGCCATCTGCTGGGCCACCAGGGTGGCCTGGATGCCGTGGAAGAGCCCCTCCAGCCAGCCGACCAGCTGGGCGTGGGCGATCCGCAGCTCGCCCTCGCTGGGGGCCTGGTCCTCGGAGAACGGCAGCGAGAGCCGTTCCAGCTCCTCGCGCAGCTCGGGAGCGAGACCGTCCTTCAGCTCGACGATCGACCGTTCGTGGATCTCCCTCATCCGGTGCCGGCTGGCGTCGTCGAGCGGGGCGGCCTTGACCTCCTCCAGCAGCTGTTTGATCATGCTGCCGATCCGCATCACCTTGGCCGGCTGCTCGACCAGGCGGGTCGGGTCCTCGCCGGCCTCGTCGGTCTGCACGGTGCCGACCGGGCGGCCGTCCGGGCCGACCACCACCACGGTGCCCGGGTGCCCGTCCGCGCGGCCCGATTCGTCATCTTGTCCAGTGGAGTGCGCTTCGGTCATGACACCCATCCTTACCCACCCGCTCCGGCCGCACGCGCCCGGACCGGGACCAGCCCCGACCACCGTCGCCGGGCAGCGGGGACGCCGCCGTAAGGTCGCGCGCGGGCCGGTGCCGGCGGGGGACGCCGTCGGGCGGGCTGCCGCGCTACCGTCGCCGGCATGACCACCGACCCGCGTGCCGTGCTCACCCGGCCCGCCCCGCCGCCGGATGTGACAGTCCGCTACGGCGACCGGCCGGAGCAGCTCGTCGACCTGCGCCGGCCGGTCGGGGGCGGTCCGGTCCGCCCGCTGGTCGCGGTGCTGCACGGCGGTTTCTGGCGGGCCGGGTACGACCGCACCCACACCGGCCCGCTCGCCGCCGCGCTGGCCGACCTGGGTTGGCCGGTGGCCCAACTGGAGTACCGGCGCACCGGTCAGCCCGACGGCGGCTGGCCGAACACGCTCACCGACGTCCGGGCCGGGGTGGCGGCGCTGCCCGGGTTGGCGGCGCACGCCCTGCCGGGGCGGGTCGCCTCGGGGCCGCCGGTGCTGCTGGGGCACTCGGCCGGTGGGCAGCTCGCCCTGCACGTGGCGGCGCACGCCCCGCAGGACGTGGCCGGGGTGCTGGCGCTGGCACCTGTCGCCGACCTCGCCGAGGCGTACCGGCTGGATCTGGATTCGGGTGCGGTGGCCGCGCTGCTCGGCGGCGGCCCGGTCGACCACCCGGAGCGGTACGCGGCGGCGGACCCTCGGATTTCGGTACCGACGCGGACACGGACGGTGATTTTGCACGGCACCGAGGACCGCCAGGTGCCTGTCGCTCTGAGCAGGTCATATGCTGCCACCGCACGAGCCGCCGGCGCCCCGGTCACCCTCGTTGAGCTGCCGGAATGCGAGCACTTCGGGTTGATCGACCCGCTCTCGGCGGCCTGGCCACAGGTAAGAGCTGCGTTGCAGTCGCTGCTTGAAGATCAAGATCCATTGACGCAGGGTCGCCCACCAGGTAGAACGCCGGAGGGGCGGTGACGCCCGGCAATGCTCCCGGAAGGATTTCGGTGTCGCAGATGAACCGCAGGCGGGCCCTCCAACTGCTGGCCGCGCTCGGTACGACCGGACTGGCCGCCGCCTGCGGCACGGACGACCCCGAGACGCCGGCCCCGGGCAATCCGATCAAGATCGGGCTGATCAGGCCGGAGAGCGGTGACGGCAAGGCGATCGGCGAGGACATCGAGAACGGCTTCCAGCTCTTCCTGGCGACGAACGGCCAACAGCTCGGTGGGCACCCGGCGACCGTGGTGACCGTCGACGAGGGCGACAACGCCAAGAGCGGGCAGGCCGCCGTCGACCAGTTGCTCGCGCAGAACGTGCTCGCCATGACCGGCGTGGTCAACTCGACGGTGATGTCCGGGATCCGGGACGCGGTGGAGAAGGCCCGGGTGCCGCTGATCGGCTCCAACGCCTCCCCGCCCAGCCTGCAGAGCGTCGTCTACATCTGGCGGACGTCGTACGTGCTGGACGAGCCGGGCCGGGCGCTCGGGTCCTACCTGCGGCGGACGCTGCCCACCGACAGCCGGCTCGCCATCGTCGCGCCGGAGGGCACCGCCAGCCTGGACGTGATCAAGGGCTTCCGCGACGGCTTCGGCGCCGACGACCCCCGGATCATCGGCGAGCCGATCCTCACCACCGCCAGCTCCAATCCGGGCGAGGACGAGTTCGGCGCGCAGATCGACGAGGCGCTCGGCCGCCAGCCGGACGGGATCTTCTGCTTCTACTCCGGCACCGCGGGTGAGCAGTTCATCCGGCAACTGCGGCGGAGCCGCTGGTTCGGTGACATCTACGCGCCCGGTTTCCTGACCGAGGGCAACATCCTCACCGACCTGCGCCCGACCCTGGTCAACGCGGACGACAGCCTCAAGGCCGGCACCATCCAGACCTCGCTGAACTACTCCGCCGACCTGAACAACAACGCCAACCGGATCTTCGCCTCGGCGTACCGCAAGACCTTCAACGTCTCCCCCACCACCTACGCGATGGCCTCGTACGACGCCGCCCAGGTGCTCGACAAGGCGATCCGGCTGGCCGGTGCGGAGCCCAACCCGCAGCAGGTCAACCTGGCGCTGGGCAAGATCGGCCAGATCGACAGTCCGCGTGGGCCGTGGCAGTTCAACCAGCCGCGTACCCCGCAGCAGAAGTGGTACCTGCGCAAGGTGCAGTTCGACGGCCGGCTGCTCTCCAACGTCCTGATCAACGAGATCGCCACGCTCGGCTGAGCCGTACGAAGGGTCGGCCCTTCGTACGGGGCCGGCGTGCGGGTCGGTCGAAGGCGGTACGCGGGTCGGTCAGGGGCGCAGCTCGGCGACGCAGCACTTGACGCTGCCGCCGCCCTTCTTCAGCTCAGCCAGGTCCACCGGCACCGGGGTGTACCCGGCCGCCTTGAGCTTCCCGGCCAGTCGGGCCGCGTCGCTGTTGAGCACCACGTTCGCCCCGTCGCTGACCAGGTTCAGGCCGAAGGCCAGCGCGTCGTCGTCGTCGGCGAGCACGGCATCCGGGAAGAGCTGGGTGAGGACCCGCTGGCTGGCCGCCGAGAAGGCCCCCGGGAAGTACGCGACGTTGCGGTCGTCGATCGAGGCGAGCGCCACGTCCAGGTGGTAGAAGCGCGGGTCGACCAGGCGGAGCGACACCACCGGGCGACCCAGCGCCTCCTGTGCCTCGGCGTGCGCCGGCAGCTCGGTGCGGAAGCCGTGCCCGGCGAGGATCAGCCCACCGTGCGCCTCCGGCAGGTAGGCGAAGTCGCCCTCACCCTCGTTGGTCTCGCTCGGTGCGATGAAGTGCCAGCCCTGCTCCTGGTAGAACGCCCGGTGCGCGACGGCCTCGGCGGCCCGCTGCGCGTGCTTGAACTGCGCGCCGTAGACCGTCCCGTCCACCACGAAGGCGCCGTTGGCCGCGAAGACCATGTCCGGCAGCCCCGCCTGCGGGGTGAGCAGGTGCACCTGGTGGCCGAGACCGACGAGCGTGTCCCGCAGCCGGTCCCACTGCGCGACCGCCAACGCCGTGTCGACGTCGGTGGTGACGTCCATCCACGGGTTGATCGCGTACTCCACCGCGAAGTGCTCCGGGGAGCACATGAGATATGTCCGCTTTCGCGGCAAGCGCTGCTGGTCCACGGTGACCAAGGGTAGGTAGCGTAGAACTTTGGTAACAGCCAGAAATATTGCTTCCCAGGGGCGGAACGTTGCAGATAGACGTGGTAGACCAGCGAATCATTGCGTTGCTCGTGGCGGACGCCCGGACCTCGTACGCGGACATCGGCTCCCGGGTGTCACTGTCCGCGCCAGCGGTCAAGCGACGGGTGGACCGGCTCCGGGCCACCGGGGTGATCAGGGGCTTCACCGCCGTGGTGGACCCGGCCGCCGTCGGCTGGACCACCGAGGCGTTCGTCGAGCTGTTCTGTGCCGGCCGGACCACCCCCACCCAACTGGCGCTGGCCGCCCGGCGGCATCCCGAGGTGGTGGGCGCCTACACCGTCTCCGGCGAGGCCGACGCGCTCGTACACCTGCGCGCCGCCGACATCTCCCACCTGGAGGACGCGCTGGAACGGCTCCGGGCGGAACCGTTCGTCACCTCCACCCGGAGCACCATCGTGCTCTCCCGGCTGGTCGAGTCGCCCGGCGTCGGCCCGTCCACCCCTTGACCGCCCCGCCCCTGACGCCCTCCGCCCCTGACGCCCCCGGCCCCGCCCCGCCCTGCCCCGGCGGCACGGATCGCGGCCGGCGGCATCCAGACGGCCTGGGGTGGGGCGATCAGAGGTACATGCCGGTGCGGTGCTCGGTGTCGCCCCGGCTCGGCTTGTCGCCCTCGCCGAAGAACCGCTTCCCGCCGAACTCGCCGTGCAGCCGGTCGTCCAGTTCGTCGGCGAGCCCGGTCATCACCTGCACCGCAAGCATCAGGTGGGTGGCCTGGAAGTTGCGCCCGAAGACCGGGATGGACGCCCAGACGGTGTCGTCGGCGCAGTACAGCCGGCCGATCGGCATCCGGTTGGTCAGCTCGGAGAGCTTCACGTACAGCCGCTCGGTCGGCTCGACCTCGGTCAGCACCGGCGAGAAGACGTCGACCAGCGGCGGATTGTCGCGGACCCGGACGAAGACCATCGCCGAACCGGCCCGGATGTTGATGTCCCCGTCCGAGTCGACCTGGAGGTGATCGGACGTCGACTTCAGCATGGTCGAGACCACCGTCCGGACCTGTTCCGGCAGGTCCAGCACCTCCTGCTCGCCGCTCTGGGCGCTCGCCGCCGCGGCCAGCGCCTCGTCCAGGTCGGCCTCGACGTCCTGGTCGGGGCCGAACTCGCTGCGCGCGGTGCCGAGCGCCTCGATCGGCAACGACTCGCCGTCGGCGTCCTGGCTGAGGTAGACCAGGAAGGCCGGGTGCGGTGCGCCGTACACGTCCCGCAGGGTGCGGGAGAGCAGCCCGGCCAGCTTGCTGGCGTCGTCGGCCGTCCCGTCCAGGCCGAAGTGCTCGCCGGAACCCGCCACCACGCCGGGCGGCGACCAGCCGAGCGCGATCATGTCGGCCACCGCGGCGCGGTCCAGCCGGAAACCCTGCGGCAGGGTGGCGTTGCCGACCGCCCGCGCGGAGAGCCGGCCCTGCTCGCCGACGGCCACGCTGATCGAGTAGACCGCGTCGCCAGTCCCGGAGGCGGTCGGGTCCAGGGTCAGCTCCAGCTGCGCCCCGGCGGGCAGCTCCCGCAGCCGGGCGGCCAGCGCCCGGGCGAACTCCCGCCACGCCTCGGTGACCTTGGCCCGCAGGTCGGCCGTGCTCGGCTCGTCCAGCAGGATCGACTCGTGGTGCTCGCGGTGCTCCGGCGGGGTGCCGGGCTGATCACCTGTCGGCTTCGAGGGGTGGTCTGCCGTCATGATCGCCTCCGTCCGTCAAGGTCACCCTACCCAGGCGGGCCGGAGAACGAATCCACCGCGACCGGCATCGGACACCGCTGCCGCCACCCCCGGTCCCCGCGGAGCGGGCACGGCACGACGGGAGCGCCAGCCGCCCGGCCAGCCGGGCCGGTCACCCTGCCGGGCCGGTCACCCTGCCGGCGGTGCCTCCGGGCCGGAGTCCGACGGCCCGTCCGCCGGCCGGTCGGGGCGCTCGCCGCCCAACTCGACCGGCCACTGCGCAGCCAACCCGCTGAGCCGCGCCGCCGCAGCAGCCGGGTCCGCGCCGCGCCCGACCGCCACCCCGAGCAGGTACGCGGTGACCGGCGCACCCGGCCGCAGCACCTGGTGGGCGACGTCCCGGGCCAGGTCCAGCACGGTCGGCACCGACACCTCGGCCGGGTCGAGCTCCAGCTCGGCGCAGGCCGCCGTCACCCAGTCGTCAAGCACCGTCATCGCGTCCACTCCTCTGCCCGGCGTACGTCGGAGGCAGTGTCGCAGTCGAACCACGGTGGGGGGCCGGCAGCAGACCAGGCCAACTCGCGCACGGTCAGCTCGCCCAGCAGTTCCCGCATCGACGCCCCGGCCAGCGCAGCGCCCCCCTCGACTCTCACGGCCTGCTCAATCCCCTCGGCCCGCTCGATCCCCTCGGCCTGCTCGACCACCTCGGCCCGACGGGCGGCCACGCGGCCGAGTGCGGCGCACAGCGGCGGCACCCGCCACACCCCGCACAGCGACTGCCGCCTCCCCCGGTCGTCGAGGAGGCAGACACCGTCCGCCGCCTCCGGGCCGGACTCGGCGGCCAGTGCGTCGAGCAGCACGCCGACGGCCGGGCGGGTGAGCAGCGGCAGGTCGGCGGCGAGCAGGGCGACCACTGTCGTACCGGAATCGAGCAGGGCCAGCCCCGCCGCCGTGGCGGCCACCGGACCACCGCCGGCCGGCTCCTCCCGGGTCACCAGCACGTCGGCCGGGAGCGACCCGCCCGGCCCGACCAGCACCCGGGGAACGGCATCGGCGACTGCGGCCAGCACCCGGTCCCGCATCGGCCGCCCGTGCACCGGCACCACCGGCTTGTCCCGCCCGCCCATCCGGCGGGCCGCCCCACCGGCCAGCACCACCGCCGCGTACGCCGTCATCCGGCCACGGTAGCCGCCCGGTCTCCCCGGCGGGGCCGTCGCCGTGCGGAGGGTCGGGTGGGCGGGGCAGGATGGCGGGATGGGACGGGCCACTGACCGGCGGAGCGTGCTCCGGATCGACCTCGACGCGGCGGACGACGCCCGGGTGGCGCTGCGCCGGCCGGACACGCTCGCCGTGGAGGAACCGCTGGAGATCCGGGTCGGCCCCGGCGGCCCGGGTCGACGCCGCCCGCTGGCGGTGACCATGCGTACCCCCGGTGACGACCTCGACCTGGCCATCGGCTTCCTGCTGACCGAGGGCCTGATCCGCACGGACGCCGACGTGCACACCGCCCAGCTCTGCTCCGGGGTGGAGACACCCAACACGTACAACGTGGTCGACGTGGTGCTCGCCCCCGGCGTGCCGGAACCGGCTACCGATCCCGCGCGCAACTTCTACACGACCAGTTCCTGCGGGGTGTGCGGCAAGGCCAGCATCGACGCCATCCGCACCCGGTCCCGCTTCACCGTCGCGGACGACCCGCTCACCGTGCCGGCGAAGCTACTTGCCGAACTGCCCGACCGGCTGCGCGCGGCACAACGCGCCTTCGACCGCACCGGCGGCCTGCACGCGGCGGGCCTGTTCACCCCCGACGGCGAGCTGGTGGTGCTGCGCGAGGACGTCGGCCGGCACAACGCCGTCGACAAGGTGGTTGGCTGGGCGGTCCGGCAACGGCGGCTGCCGCTCGCCGGGCACCTGCTGCTGGTGTCCGGACGGGCGAGTTTCGAGCTGACCCAGAAGGCGTGGATGGCCGGGGTGCCGCTGCTGGCGGCGGTCTCCGCGCCGAGCACCCTCGCCGCCGACCTGGCCGACGAGGCGGGCCTGACCCTGGTCGGCTTCCTGCGCGGCCGGACGATGAACGTCTACACCGGAGCGCAGCGCGTCACCCCCTGAACCGGCTCGGCCTGCGTGGATTGTGGAGAGTTCTTGTCGCCAGGGCCGCAGTAACTCTCCACAATCCACCGACCCGCTGCGCCGCCCTGGGGCTGCGGGAAGAGATCAGCGGTCCTGCGGGCGGGCCCAGGTCAGGAAGCGGTCGGTCAGGTCGGTCCGGCGACCGTTGTCGAGCTGCGTCAGGTGCTCGGTCGCCTCCACCGACAACCCGGCCAGCAGGGCGAGCAGACCCGGCCGGTCGCCGTCGTACCTGGCGAGGAGGGCGAGTTTCGCCTCGCCGCACGGCCACGGGTTCGCGTCGACCCGGCACAGCCAGATCGGCCGCACCGGCGTGTGCCGGCCCGGCAGCGGACCGGTCACGGCGTCCCCGCCGACCTGGACCCCCGTCCCCGACCGGGTCGAACGCCCGGTGGGACCGTCGCTCCCCGCCGAGAGACCGTCACCCGGCCCTGCCGGTCCGGCTGCGGGGACGTGACCCCCCGGGTCCGTGGTGTCGTCGTCCTCCGCTGCGGGTCCGCCGTTGCGGGCCGTGGGGTTGCCGCCCGACGCTGCGACGAGGCTGGCGTGGGCTCGGGTTTCGTCGGGTCGGGCTGCGGGGTGAGCCGCCGAGCGCCCGCCGGCATCAGGAACAGGGTCCGCCGCCGGACCGCGTCGCCGACGGCATTCAGCTCGTACGCGTCGATCCACACCCAACCGTCGTACGTGTGCCAGTCGGTCAACACCCGGATGACCCGGACCGTGATCGGCCGGATGAACTGCACACTGGCGGCACGCGACAGGTGCAGTACCTCTCCCGACCTGACCTCCGGCGCGATCACCGGGGCCCCTGGTTCCGGCCGGACGCCCACCGGTGCGCCGGCACGATGCCCGTCATCCGCTCCGCCCCCCGGTACGGCGGAACGACCGTCCCGATCGGTCCGGGCACGATCGGGTGCGCGGACGGCCCAGGGTCGGACGCAGCCTCACTGCTGGGCGCGGCCTCACTGCTGGGCGCGGCCTCACTGCTGGGCGCGGGCTTCTGGTTTTCGGGCTTCGGCTTGTCCTTGGGCACGCGGCCCCTCCTGTCCGTCGGCATGGAAGAGGGGCCGCCCCGCCCTTCCACGGGACGGCCCCTCCGGCAGACACCACCGCCAGCTTTCGACAACTACCGACAGCGCCGCCCTGATGACACTCTGATATGGAGGCCATTAGGCTCGTAAGGTGCGGCGAGCGCCTGGGCTGATCTGGATGAATAGCCGCCGAAGGTGTGGCCGCATGAATGATCGATCTTCAGATTGGGGTGCTGTGCATGGCTGACGTACCAGATCCGCTCGCCGAATTCGTCGTTGCCGAGATTCGTCGCGCTCGGGGTGCCGCCGGCATGACGCAGGAGGCGTTCGGGCGAGGTGCCGGCTTCAGTGCGTCGCACGTGAGTGCAGTCGAGGGTGGCACCCGGGCCCTGACCATCGACTTCATCAAAGGGGCCGACCGGGCGTTGAGCAGCGGCGGACTCTTCGAACGCCTGGTGAGCAAGCTCGGCACACCCTCGTGGTTCCTGCCGTGGCTCGACGCCGAACGCAACGCGACCCAACTCAGGTACTTCGAGCCGAACCTGATCCCGGGCCTACTCCAAACCGAGGCATACGCCCGCGCGGTGCTGCGCACCGTCGACAGTCTCACTGACGACGAGGTGGAACAACGGGTGTCGGCGCGGATCGACCGTCAGAGAATCCTGACCGGCGCGCGTCCTCCACAGCTGGTGGCAGTGCTCGACGAGAGGGCAGTGAATCTCAGCGGGGAGGGCTTCGGCGGCATCATGGGACAGCAAATCACCCAACTCATCGACAGGGCAGAACTGCCGCACGTCCATGTACATGTCATTCCGGCGGCCACCGGCCTACATGTCGGGCTGTCCGGGCCGTTCGCGCTGGCGCGCTCGGGCGGCGGGGTGTGGGTCGGACACCTTGAGAACCAGCTTGGCGGCGTTGTGGTCGACAAGGATGATGAGTTGGCTACGCTCCAGGCGCGGTGGGAGAACGTTCGGAACGAGGCCCTGCCGCGTCGGCAGTCCATCGATCTGTTGAAGGAAGTTGAGAGCCAACATGGACCTCAGTAACGCCACGTGGCGGAAGTCCACCCGCAGCGGTGCTAGCGGCGGCAACTGTGTCGAGGTTGCCGACGACCTTCCTCGCGCGGTCGCGGTGCGTGACTCCAAGGACCCGGACGGGCCGGCCCTGACGTTTGCGCCGACCGCATGGCGCACGTTCGTCGCCGGGTTGGCCGAACGCGCCTGAACGACCTGTCCCGACGAAGCGCCTGCCCTGAGTCTCGGGGGCAGGCGCTTCGCGTTGAGGACGAAATACCGGGCCCACACCGTATCGACCCGGACCGGTGCCGACCGAGGACACAGGGCCGACCGAGGAAACGGGGCCGACCGAGGAAACGGGGCCGGGAGCGTGTCCGACCCTGGCCGGTGAACCAGCGGGCTCCGTCTCCCCGGTGCTGAGTCGTGCCGACCGAGAACCATGTCGCTGACACCCTTATGCCTCTCAGGCATAAATATGACAGCTGGGCATACTCACTCGGGACACAACATTGCCCCGATCACCTCACCGACAGTAACCTTCTACCACCTGTGCCCCACGCCGACCGATCCACCGACCGGCCACGGCACCCCGACCCACCGTGGGCTACGGCCCGGCCACCGACCCCGCCACCGACCCGGCTGCTGGACGGCGTGGCCGGTGCGTCGAGTGTCGGCAGAATTGATCACCCCTATTCAGGGCAGGTGCAGAATTACTGAAAGCTCGATGCGGATATTCGTGCCGGCTACCGAACGGTTCGCCGCCACCATCGAATACCGCTCCGGCCGGCACCGCGATTACCGCCGTCTCCAGAGGGGCGACGAGGTCGGGAAACGGCTGGAGCGCGTCGCGGGCACGGCGCACACAGAAAACCTGCTGAACTGCTGATATGACGCGCGCGGCCGAGCGACGTCACGGGTGTAACCGCAGGAATATGACACCTGTCATCCGGTGCGTGTGACAGTACGCAGCACTTCTCCGGAAATACCCTCGGGGCCTTGCTGGGAAATGCAAATGGCGGGCATTGTGTACTCAGCGGCCGGAACGGAGAGGTCGCCGGAGCAGGCTACGTCCGCCGACGCAAGGAAGGTGACCGATGAACCGAAGATCCGCTCTCGTGCCGCGGGAGGAGGCGAGCACCAGCGAGGTAGACGCCGCCCTCCTGCAAGGGGTGACCAAACGCTTCACCAACACCGACGGCGTCGAATTCACTGCGGTGCACGGGCTCGACCTGCGCATCCGCCGTGGCGAGGTGGTCGCCTTCCTCGGCCCCAACGGGGCTGGCAAGACCACCACTGTCGACATGATCCTCGGCCTGACCCGCCCGGACGCCGGCGAGATCCGGCTCTTCGGCCAGCCGCCCGCGCAGGCGGTGCGGGCCGGCCGGGTGGCCGCGGTGATGCAGTCCGGCGGCCTACTGCCCGAGCTCACCGTCGAGGCCACCGTACGCATGTTGGCGTCGCTGCACCCGGGTGCCGACCCGGAGCGCTGCATGGCCCGCGCCAACCTGCACGAGCTGCGCAACCGCAAGGTCGCCGCCTGCTCCGGCGGCGAGCAGCAGCGGCTGCGCTTCGCCCTGGCACTGCTGTCCGCGCCGGACTTCCTGATCCTCGACGAGCCGACCGCCGGCATGGACGTGGCGGCCCGTCGAGACTTCTGGACGGCCGTCCGGCAGGACGCCGGGCAGGGCATGACCGTCATGTTCGCCACTCACTACCTGGAGGAGGCCGACCAGTTCGCCGACCGGATCGTCCTGCTGAACCGCGGCGAAGTGGTCGCCGACGGCTCGGCGTCGTCGATCCGGGCCGCCGCCAGCGGCCGGGTGGTCTCCGCGGTGCTGCCGCGCCACCAGGCCGACATGCTGGCCGAGGCCACCGGCGCCACCGTGACCGAGGTCCGCGGCGAGCGGATCTACTTCGACAGCACCGACTCCGACCTGCTCTTGCGCCACCTGGTACGGGACACCACGGCCGAGCAGATCGAGGTCACCCCACGCAGCCTGGAGGACGCCTTCCTGACCATCACCCGGCGTACCGGAGGAGACCGATGAGCACCGCGACCCTGCCGCCTCCCCGCCGCACGCGCTCGGCCCTCGGGCCGATCAACCCGATCTTCATTCGCTACGAGCTGAGCCGCCGGCTGAACCGACAGACGCTGATCTTCACGCTGCTTCTGCCGGCGGCCCTCTACCTGGCACTGTTCCGCACCGGCGGCACCGACGCCGAGCTGCCGCACGGCAACTTCGCCGCCTGGATGATGATCGGGATGGCGATCTACGGGGCCGCCACGGCGAGCACCAGTTCGGCCGCCACCGTCTCGATCGAACGATCCGTCGGGTGGTTGCGGACGATCCGGCTGAGCCCACTGTCGTCCACCGCGTACGTCCTGATCAAGGTGCTCTGCTCGGTGATCGTCGCGGCCCTGCCGGTCGGCGTGGTGGGCGTGCTCGGCGCCCTCACCGGCGCCGAGGCGAAGCCGCAGGTCTGGGTGATCAGCCTGGCCGTGGCGTGGCTGGGCTCGGCGGTCTTCGCCGCCCTCGGCATCGCCCTCGGACTGGCCCTGAAGCCGGAGATCGTGATGCACATGCCCGGTCTCACCATGACCGTGCTCGCCTTCCTCGGCAACCTGTTCATCCCGCTCTCCGGCGTGATGCTGACCATCTCGCAGTTCACCCCGATGTACGGCGTGGCCACCCTGGCCCGCTACCCGCTCACCGACGGATACAACTTCCACGGTGAGCACTCCAGCCTGCTCGGCGCGCTGATCAACCTGGCCGCCTGGCTCGCTGTCTTCACCGTCGCCGCCGCCCGCCGCTTCGCCGACAGCACGGGCCGCGTCTGACCCGCCGGCCGGCGTCGGACCCCACGACGCCGGCCGGCCCCCGCAAGAGACTTCCCGCCGTACGGGTGCCGTCCGGCTGACCAACCCTGCCCAGAAGCTGATCCAACCTGCCCAGAAACAGGTCCGGAGCAGCGCGTGACAAGGAGAGGAGGACCTCACATGTTCGTCATCATGGCCCCCGGTCAGGGTGCGCAGACGCCCGGCATGCTCGCCGGTTGGCTGCGTCGTCCGGAGCGGGCCGAGCTGGTGCAGAGCTGGTCGGAAGCCGCCGGATGCGACCTGATCCAGCTGGGCACCCGGGCTCCGGCTGCGGAGATCGCCCGTACCGAGCACACCCAGCCACTGCTTGTGGCGGCCGGCCTGCTGGCCCTGGCAGAGCTGGCCGACCTGCTGGCCGACGACGGGGTGGCAGCGGTGGCCGGGCACTCGGTCGGCGAACTCACCGCCGCGGCGTACGCCGGGGTGCTCACCCCGACCGACGCGATCCGGCTGGCCGGGATCCGTGGCCGGGCCATGGCCGCGGCCTGTGCCGACGCGCCGACCTCGATGTTGGCGGTGGTCGGTGGCGAGGAGCCGGTCGTGCTCGACCGGATCGCGGAGCTGGGTCTGAGCCCGGCCACCTTCAACGGGCCAGGGCAGATCGTGGCCGCCGGGCTGATCGCGGACCTGGACCGGCTGGCGGCCTCCCCTCCGCCGGGTGCCGCGGTGAAGCCGCTCGCGGTGGCCGGGGCGTTCCACACCCGGCACATGGAGCCGGCCCGCGCGACGTTCGCCGCGGCGGTCGCCGAGGTCCCGTTCGCCGATCCGCGTCAGCTCCTGCTGTCCAACGCGGACGGCCTGCCGATCAGGACCGGTGAGCAGGCCCGCGAGCGCCTGGTCGGCCAGCTCGTCCGGCCGGTGCGTTGGGACCGCTGCCTGACCGCCCTGGACGCGCTGGCACCCACGCTGAGCGTGGCGCTCCCACCGGCCAGGACCCTGGCCGGCGTGTTGAAGCGGCAGCTTCCGCACCTGGACGTGCTGCCGGTGCACCACGAACGCGATCTCGACGCGGTGCGCCGCCGGGTACGGGGAGGGCTGATCGGTGCTGGTGCATGAGCTCTTCGCGCAGGCCCGCGCCGAGCGCCCCCACCATCCCGCGGTGATCGACGGCGAGGGTCGCCTGACGTACGCCGAACTGGGCCGGCTGGTCGACAGGTCGGTGGGCTGGCTGCGCGGCCAGGGGGTCACCGCCGGGCAGCGGGTGGTCTACGGCGGCGACGCCGACCACCGCTTCCTCGCCTTCCTCTACGCGACCCTCCGGCTCGGCGCGATCTTCGTGCCGGCCCACCCGGAGCTCACCGGCGCCCAGCTCGGTTACCTCGCCGGGAACTGCGCCGCCACGGTCGTGCTGCACGGCACCGGGCCGCTGGCGCAGGCCTGGCAGGAGGTGCGCGACACCGCCCCGGACCCGTACGTCGCGGACACCGCACCGGACGACGTGGCCCTGCTGATCTACACCTCCGGCTCGACCGGCGACCCGAAGGGCGTGGTCTGTCCGCACCGCCCGATGGTCGCCGCGGTCGGGGCCGTCAACGCCCGGCTCGGCTACCGCGCCGAGGACGTGGTGCTCTGCCGGCTCCCGCTCTCCTTCGACTACGGCCTCTACCAGGCGCTGCTCTGCGCGACGGTCGGCGCCACCCTGGTGCTGACCGCCCGCAACCGGGACGCCGCACTGCTCAGGTTGATCGAGCAGCACGGGATCACCGTGGTGCCGCTGGTGCCGTCCCTGGCCCAGATGCTCACCGTGCTGCAACGACGCCGGAAGGTGCCGACCCGGGTGCGGCTGTTCACCAACACGGGGGCCCGGCTCGGGCGGGACACCGTGGCCGAACTGCTCGACTGCTTCCCCGGGGCGGCGTACGCCTCGATGTACGGGATGACCGAGTGCAAGCGGATCTCCATCCTGGACCCCGCCGAGTACGCGGACCACCCCGACTCGGTCGGCCCGGCGATTCCCGGCGACGTCATCCGGATCGTGGACGCCGACAAGCGTGCGGTCCCGCCCGGCACGGTCGGCGAGATCGTCGTCGGGGGAGCCACCGTGATGGCCGGTTACTGGCAGATCCCGATGGACCAGCAGCAGCGCTACCTGCGCGGGCCGGACGGTGCGCTCGAACTGCACACAGGTGACCAGGGATACCTGGACCAGCAGGGCCGGCTCTACTTCGTCGGCCGCGACGACGACATGATCAAGCGGCGCGGCGTCCGGATGAGCCTCACCGAGGTCGAGAACGCCGCCGAGAGGGTCGCCGGGATCGTCGCCGCGGTGGCCCTGCGACCGGCCGCCGACGACGCCCCACTGGTGCTCGCGGTGCTGAGCGAGCTGACCGAGCCGGAACTGCGCGACCTGCTCGCCGAGCACCTGGACCGGGCGCGGATGCCGGACCGCATCACCCACCTCGACGAGGTGCCCCTGACTCCCAACGGAAAGCCGGACCGCAAGGCGGTGGAGCGGCTTCTCCGACCCGAATCCTCCCCACAGAAATGGCAGACCCATGAACCAGTCGCAGTTTGACCAGCTCGTCGAGTCCGTGTGCGAGGTCGCGGTGAGCGACCCGGAGAAGCCCCTGGTCGACCTGGGCGTCGACTCCCTCGGATATCTCAACCTGGTGCTCGCCGTCGAGCAGCGGTACGGCTTCGAGATCGACCCGGACCTGCTGGCCGACGAGGCCCTGGCCAGCCCCGCCGGGCTCTGGCGGTTCGCCGAGGAACAGACCCGGATGCCCGTCTAGCCCGAGGCAGAGGAAGGAGAAGACCATGTGGACAACCAACGCCCCGGCCGTGGAGATGCCCCAGCTGTTCGAGCGTGGCGGCGATCTGATCTCCTTCGCCGGGGGGCTGCCGGACCTGAGCCGGCTGCCACTCGGTGACCTGGCCGGTCAGCTGTCCCGGCTGACCCGGCTGGGCGGCCGGACGGCCCTGCAGTACAGCACCCCGCACGTGGCCCGCAGCCTGCTGCCGGCGATCAACGACCTGATGGCCCGGGAGGGCACCACCGCCGAGGCCGACGAGCTGGTGCCGACCGGCGGCTCGCAGCTGGGCCTGACCGCCGTGGCGCTGGGTCTGGCCCGGCCCGGCGAGGCAGTGCTCTGCCAGACCCCGGCGTACCCGGGTGCGCTCGCCGCCTTCCGGCTCGCCGGTCTGACCGCGGTCGGCGTGCCGGCCGACGCCGAAGGGCTCGACCCGCAGGCGCTGCGGGACACCGTGCTCAGCCTCCGGGCCGGTGGCACGACGGCACGGCTGCTCTACGTCAACCCGACCTTCTCCAACCCGACAGGTGCGACCCTCGGCCTCGACCGCCGCGCCGGGATCCTGCGGGTCTGCCGGGACCTGGACCTGTTGATGATCGAGGACAACCCGTACGGCCTGCTCTCCTTCACCGGCGAGCACGTCACCGCGTGCCGGGCGCTGGACCCGGACCGGGTGGTCTACCTGGGCACCTTCTCCAAGATCTTCGCCCCCGGACTGCGCTGCGGCTGGATCGCCGCTCCCCGGCACCTGGCCGGCGCGCTGCGCGCCACCACCGAGGTCATGTCGCTGTCCCCGTCGGCGTTCGCCCAGGCCGCCCTGGCCGCGTTCTACACCGGCCAGGGCTGGGACGACCTGCTCGCCGGCTACCGGGAGAGCTACCGGGAGCGGGCCGCGCTGATGACCTCGGCGCTGGAACACGAATTCGGTCTGGACGGCGACTGGAGCTGGGGCACCCCGAGCGGCGGGTTCTACGTCTGGCTGCGGCACCGGGCCGGGGCCGACACCAGCGGGTTCGCGGCAGCTGCCGCGCAGCGCGGGGTGTCGTACGTGCCCGGCCGGCACTTCAGCATCGACGGGGAGCACGCCGACGGGCTGCGGCTCTGCTTCAGCTACCCGGCACCCGCGAAGATCACCGAGGGGGTGGCCCGGTTGGCGCAGGCCCTCTCCGGCCGGCGTGACCTTGCGCAGGTGGCCCGATGACCGGGGCGCTGGAGCGGGTCCGCGAGGTGGACTGGTCCACCTTCGGCCCGCACTGCCCGATGGGTGACACCGACTGGCGGGTCTGGTCGGTCGGGATGCTGCGCAGCGCCGGTTTCCCGGCGTCCGGGCTGCACCTGCTGGGCGGAAAGGAGGCGGCTGCCGCCGTCGACGGCGACGACTTCGTCGTGGCGTACGACCGGGCTGCCGCAGCCGAGTCCGCCGCGCTGGCCGCGCTGGCCACGGACGAGACCCTCAGCCGGGCGGTGGTCTGGCAGAACCCGGCGGCGTTCGCGCTGCTCGCCCGGCTCGCGACCGACGACCCCGGCCGGGGCACCAAGCGCCGCGAGCGCGAGCGGGTGCTGGCGATGTACTGGCTGCGCTACTGCGCCAAGGCCGAGACCATCGGCTTCTTCGGCCCCGCCGGCTGGTTCGGCGTCGGGCGCAGCGACCGGGCGCTCACCGTCGAGACCGGTCCCGGCCTGGTCGGCGACCGTCGGGTGTTCCTCGAACGCTGGATGGTCGCCGAGCTGGCCGACTGGATGGTCGCCCAGCAGGGAGCACGCTGGTGGTTCCCGCCGATGCTGCGCCCGGACGTGCACCTCGACGGCGAGCAGCTGCTGGTGCCCGGTCGTGGCCCGATGCGGCTGCGCCCGGACGAGGCCGCCGTGCTCGCCCTGACCGACGGCGAGCGGCACGCCGAGGATCTCGTCGACCGCCTGGTGGCCGACGCCGGCTGGGCTCCCGCGACCACCCGCGACCGGGTGGAGAAGGTGCTGCTGCGCTGGCAGCGGCAGCGGCTGCTGACCTGGGACGGCAACATCCCGATCGACGAGCGGGCCGAGCGCACGCTGCGCCGACGGGTGGACCGGATCGGCGATCCCGCGCTGTTCGTCCGCTTCGACGAGGTCCTCACCGGCTTCACCGCCGCCCGGCAACGGGTCGCCGAGGCCACCGACACCGCCGGGCTACGCGCCGCGCTGGATGCGCTCGGCGCGCTGTTCGTCGAGGTCACCGGGCAGGCCGCGACGCGGGAGGGCGGGAAGGCGTACGCCGGGCGCAGCCTCTGCTACGAGGACACCCTCCGGGACACCCGGATGGAGCTGGGCCGTGACTTCCTGGACCGGATCGCCCGCCCGCTGGCGCTCGTGGCCGGTGCCGCGGACTGGTTCGGCAACCGGCTCGCCGAACTCGTCGAGGAAGAGGTGTCCGCTCAGGTCCGGGCGGTCGCGGCGAAGTCCCGACGGCCGGTCACCCTGGCCGACGTCTGGGCGCAGGTGCTCGGGCTCTTCTGGGGCGACGACCCGCGCCCGGTGCGGGCCGCGATCGGTGAACTGGCCGCGAAGTGGCGCGAGGTCCTCGACCTCGACCCGGCTTCGGCCGGGCACCGTGTCGACCTCACCTCGGGCGAGCTGGCGCAGCGCGCCCGAGCCGTCTTCGGTACGGCCGGACCGCGCTGGCCGCATCTCGCGGTGCACAGTCCCGACCTGCAGATCGTGGCGGACAGCGTGGACGCCGTGAACGCCGGCGACTACCAGGTGGTCCTCGGTGAGCTGCACGCCTGCCTCTCCTCGCTGGACCTGATCTTCCTGAACTGGACCACCGGCACCGAGGCCTCGCTGCGGGACATGGTCAACGCCGGGATCGGCACCCCCCGCATGGTGCCGCTGTTCCCGCCCGGTTGGCGGCGCAACACCGGTCGCTTCGTTCCCACCACAGTGGGCGCCGGGGAGCGGCTGATCGGCTTCGCCCGTGGGCCGGTCGACGGCCGCGACCGCGTCGATCCGGCGGTGTCGATCACCTTCACCGACGCGGACGGGGTGGTCACCGCCCGGACCCGGGACGGGCGGCGGTGGCGGATTCCGGAGCTGCTCGGCGTACTGATGTCGATGGTCGCCGCGGACGCCTTCAAGATCGGGCTGGAAGGTCCGCACACGCCGCGCCTGGCGGTCGACGGCATGGTGCTGTTCCGGGAGACCTGGCGGCTGCCTGTGGCGTCGCTCGGCCTCTCCGAGCGCGCGACCAACAGGCAACGCGACTACGCGGAGGTGCGCCGCTGGGCCACCGGGCACGGCCTGCCCGACCAGGTCTTCGTCAAGTTCCCGGAGGAGACGAAACCGGCGCTGTTCGACCTGACCAGCCCGACCCTGGTGATCGCGTTCGTGAACCTGGTGCGCGCGGCCCGCCGACGGGACCCGGCAACGGTGCTGAACATCAGCGAGCCGCTGCCCGACCCGCGACGGTCCTGGCTGCCGGACTCGGCGGGCGGGCGCTACGTCAGCGAGCTGCGGATACAGCTCAGCCGGGAGGTACGGGCATGACCTCCGTGGCCTTCCCCAGCTCCCTGCCCGGCGGGCCGACCCGTCGCGGCCGTACCGAGACCGACGTGATCTCGACGATCGGCGGCACCCCGCTTATCGCCCTGGACCGGCTCTTCGACCCGGACCGCTTCCAGGTGTACGGCAAGTGCGAGCGGTTCAACCCGGGCGGCAGCATCAAGGACCGGTCCGCCCGGTCCATGATCGAGCAGGCGCTGAAGACCGGCGCGATCGTGCCCGGCCGCTCCACTGTGGTCGAGTCCACCTCGGGCAACCTCGGGGTCGCCCTGGCCCAGCTCTGCAACTTCTACCGGGTCGGCCTGATCTGCGTGATCGACCCGAAGACGACGGCGCAGAACGCGGCAATCATGCGGGCCTACGGAGCGCGGCTGGAGCTGGTCGACCAGCCTGACCCGCAGACCGGCGAGTACCTGCCCACCCGCCTGCGCCGGGTCCGGGAACTGCTCGCCTCGGTGCCGGACGCGTACTGGCTCAACCAGTACGCGAACGAGCGCAACAGCCAGGCGCACCACACCACCATGCGGGAGATCCACGAGGCACTCCCCGACCGGCTCGACTACCTCTTCTGCACCGCCGGCACCTGCGGCACGTTGCGCGGCTGCGCGGAGTTCGTCCGGGACCACCAGCTCGACGTGACGATCGTCGCGGTGGACGCGGTGAACAGCGCGATCTTCGGGCCGCCGGCACCGTGGGAGCGGTCGCACCGGCGGCTGATCCCGGGGCACGGGGCCGCGATGGTGCCGCCGTTGCTGCGGGCCGGGCTGGCCGACCGGCTGATCAAGGTGACCGACGCCGACTGCGTACGGGCCTGCCGGGAGTTGTTGGCCCAGGAATCGGTGCTGGCCGGCGGCTCCTCGGGGGCGGCGATCGCGGCCCTGCAGAGCGCCGCGGAGTGGATCGAACCGGGCGCGGTCTGCGTCGCGATCCTCCCCGACGGCGGGGACCGCTACCTGAACACCATCTATTCCGACCGATGGGTCCGGGAGCACATCGAGCTGAGCGACAGCGGAAGGGACATGCGATGAGGGTTCTGGGCCGGGACGACGTACGGGCGGCCCTGGACGGCCGGGAGGGGGCCGTGCTGGACGCCGTGCGCAACGCCTACCTGCTGCACCACGCGGGGCAGTCCGAGATCCCCTTCTCCAGTTTCCTGCGGCCGCCGGGCCGACCCGGTTCCCGGATCATCTGCCTCCCCGCCTACCTGGGCGGCACGGACCCGGTGATCGGGGTCAAGTGGATCTCCTCGTTCCCGACGAACCTGGAACGCGGCCTGCAACGGGCCTCGGCGGTCTCCATCCTCAACGACCTGGAGACCGGCTACCCGGTGGCGGTCCTGGAGAGCAGCCAGATCTCGGCGGCCCGGACGGCCGCGGGCGCGGCGGTCGCCAGCGAGGTGCTGCACGGCGGCACCGCGGTGCGGACCGTCGGGCTGATCGGCTGCGGCACCATCAACCACCGCACGCTTGCCTACCTGACCAGGGTGCACCCCGGAATCCGCGAGGTGGCGCTCTTCGACGCGGTCGACGAGCACGCGAAGCTGGCCGCCGAGCGGTGGGCCGAGCAGTTCCCCGGCATCGACCTCACCCCCGGCGACCTGACCTCGGCCCTGCGGGCGCAGACGGTGAGCATCGCCACCACCGACTCGTCGTACTGGTTGAGCCTGGGCGACCACCCGGACCGGCCGCCGGACCAGGTCGTCCTGCACCTGTCGCTGCGCGACCTGGACGTGGCCTCGATTCTGCGCGGTTACAACGTGGTCGACGACGTGGACCACGTCTGCCGGGAGCAGACCTCGCTGCACCGGACCGAGTTGGAGCTCGGCCACCGCGGTTTCATCCACGCCACCATCGGCGGCCTGCTCAGCGGCGATCCGATCGCCAAGCCGACCAGCGCGAACACCATCTTCTCCCCGTTCGGTCTCGGCGTGCTCGACCTCGCGGTCTCCGTCGAGGTGGTCCGGGCCGCCGAAGCCGGCGGAACCGGCATCACCGTCGACGGCTTCGAGCCGGGAAGCCACCAGATCACCAGTCAACTCACCGGAGGAAAGGCATGAGCACCCAGTTCGTCCCCGGCACGATCGCGCTGGTGACCGGGGCGTCCCGTGGCATCGGTGCCGCGATCGCGGTCGCCCTCGCCGAACAGGGCTGCGACGTGGTCGTCAACTACCGGTCACAGGTGGCCCAGGCCGAAGCGGTCGCCGAGAAGATCCGCGAGCTGGGGCGGCGGGCCCTGGTCGTGGGCGCCGACGTCGCCGACGAGCAGCAGGTCATCGCGATGTTCAAGCAGATCCGCGCGGAGTGGGGCGGCGTGCAGGTGGCGGTGCTGAACTCCGGCGTCACCGCGGACGGGCACCTGGCCGCAATGAGCGGGCAGAAGTGGGGCGACGTGATCGCCACCAACCTGACCGGAACGTTCTACACCGCCCGGGAGGCCGTCAAACAGATGTACACCTCCGGCGGCGCCCTGGTCCTGATCTCGTCCACAAGTGGCATCGCCGGCCGCCCGGGGCAGGGCAACTACTCGGCGAGCAAGGGCGGCGTGATCGCGATGGCCCGGTCGTTGGCCTACGAGGTGGCCCCGCGGGGCATCCGGGTCAACCTGGTCGCCCCCGGGTTCATCGACACCGACATGGTCAAGAAGGTGCCCCGGGCGGTGCTCAAGGAGGCCTGCCAGGCGATCCCGCTGGGACGCATGGGCACGGCCGCCGAGGTGGCCCAGGCGGCGACCTTCCTCGCCTCACCGGCGGCCTCGTACATCACCGGAAAGGTGCTCACCGTCGACGGCGGCATGATCACCGGCTGAATTCGCACCAACCCACCAATCCCGAAAGGACCCATGAGATGACTGTCGCCACCTACGACGAGATCCGTACCCAGGGCGAGCGTCGGCTCGCCAAGAACCTGAAGGTCAAGACGATGATCATCGACCGCCTCGGGCTGGAGATCAGCCCCGAGGTCGTCTCCGACAACCAGCCGCTGTTCGGCCGCGGCCTGGAGATGGACTCGCTGGACACCCTCGAGGTCGTCGTCATGGTCAACAACGAGTTCGGCGTGTCGATCAGCGACGACGACGCCCAGGCCTTCGGCTCGGTCAACGCCCTGCTCGACTTCATCGAAGCCAACGAGGCGTGAGATGACCATCGTGCAGGAGGCACCGGCCGCCCGCCGGCCGGTGCCGGCCCCCCGCCGCGGCGCGGAGGCCACCGGGAGGTACGCGTACTCCTCCGACCAGATCAAGCGGATGCTCCCGCACCGCTGGCCGATGTTGCTGATCGACCGGGCGTACGACGTCGTCCCCGGCGTCTCCGGCAAGGGCATCAAGAGCGTCTCGGTGAACGAACCGTTCTTCGCCGGCCACTACCCGGACCACTCGATCATGCCGGGCGTGCTGATCGTCGAGGCGATGGCGCAGCTCGTCGCGGTCGTCTACGTCGCCGAGATCGTCGAGGCCGACGCGTCCGCCGCGACCGCCGACGCCTCGCAGTCGGTCGGTTACCTCGGCTCGATCAGCTCGATGAAGTTCAACCGGCTGGTGGTGCCGGGTGACCAGCTCACCCTGGAGGCCCGGCTGGGTCAGCGGTTGCAGGGCCTGCGGTCGGTGCAGGTCCGGGCCAGCGTCGGCACGGAACTCGCCGCCGCCGGATCGCTCATCGTCACCACCGAACGACGCGGATAGGAGGTGCAAGGTGTCCATCACGGTCCGCCCCTACCAGCCCGGCGACGCGCACGACATCGCGGAGCTCTACAGCCGGTATCCCGACAATCCGAACCCGGTGCCCGGAGGCATCAGCGCCGGCCACGTCGAGCGTGAACTCGCCGGGCGGCACACGGCGGCGTTCTTCGTCGCGGTCGACGACGAGGACGTGGTGGGCACCTTCGGCCTGTTCCGCAGCACCGGTCGCCGCTCGGCCCGGGACGGCGAGCTGATCGCCGACATGTTCTTCGTCGCCCCGGCGTACCGCAACGGCCTGCTCACCGGCCGGTTGTTCACCGAGGCGATCGAGTGGATGATCAGGTCGCGGTGCCTGGTGCTGCGGCTGACCGTCAACCCCGCCAACGCCGTCGCGTTCCGCCTGTACCGCCGGGTCGGCTGCGTCTCGGTGGGGCAGGCGATCCCCGGCGAGGACGGCAACGTCGAGCTCTACAACTACATCCCGCTGATCCTGCGCGGCGTACTGGACGACCTCGACCAGGCAGTGCTGGCCGAGTTGGGCAGCATCACCGCCTTCGGTGGGGTGACCGGCGCCCGCACCGACGACCTGCGCAACGACGTGGAGGTCGTCGGCGGGGTGCGGACGGTCACCTACCGGCTCGTGTTGGGCCCGTTCGAGGTGACCGCGGTGGTAGACGTGGACCGCGGCACCCTGCTCCGGGCCCGGATCGCCCACCCGGACGGTTCCGGGCGGGCGTTGCGGGTCACCCAGCCGCCGTACCACCTGGAGCCGCCGAAGCCGGCCCGTTCCCACCGGTTCGGCACCGGCCGGATCTTCGGGCTGGTCGACGGCTCGGACGGCACGGTACGGGTGTTCTGCGCCGGCCACGTCGGGCCGCTGCTGGTCTCCACCTGGCCGGGAGGCCGCCCCGACCGGGCCGCCGGGTGGCGGGAGAGCCAGCCCTGCGACCTGGAGATCACCCCCATCGACGACGGCGTACGCATCGTCGAGCGGATCGGCACCGGCGCCCTGACCAGCACGGTCACCCTCGTCGACGGCCGCCTCGACCAGCGGTTCCACTCCACCGGCCCGCTCGGCCGGGTGTTCCAGACGGTCGGCCTGCGGCGCGGCACCTTCACCGTCCACGACGCGGGCACCGGGGCCACCCGACGGCACCTGATCGGGCTCGGACTCGGGGTCCGGGACGCCTCGGAGCTGGTCGCCGCCGCCCAGCGACCGGCCGCCGGCAGCGAGCTGACCTGGGATTCGGCCCTCGTCAGGGTGCGCATCCGGGTCGACGAGCACACCGGAGTGGTCCACTCCTGCCTGCTGGAACGCGGCCTCGAACCGGGCCCGGACGGGGTGGCGCGGCTGCACGCCGACTTCGGTGCGCCGCCGTCGCCGCAGCCCGCCGGCACCCCCGCACCGGCGGTCGGGCCGTCCCGGCGGATCAGGGCGGACGCCCGGGCCGGCGGAATCGTCTCCTGGCTGGACGGCAGCACCAAGGTGCTGCGCAGCCCGTACCCCCGCAGGAGGCCCTTCGCCCACAACCCGCGCTGGTCGGCCGGCATGTGGGTGACCACCGAGCGGGACCGGTTCAGCCGGGACAGCGGGGTGGGCTGGGGCGTCGCGTCGGACACCGGCTGGGAGGAGAAGGAGCCGCTACGCCTGGTCGCCGTCGACCAGGGCCTGGACTGGCAGGTGATGGTCCCGGCGGACCCGGCCGGCGCGGTGCTTGTCGACGTCCGTGCCCCCGCCAGCGCCGAGGAGGTGGTGCTCTGGCTGACCCCGAACGTCGTGCCCCGGGGCCGGGTGACGGTGCCGGATCCGACAGGTGGCGTCTGGCAGCTCGACCCGGCCGACGTCTGGCAGATCTGGACCCGGGAGGTCACCGTTCCCCTTCCGGGTGGCCGCCGGCTGCACTGCCGGCCCGGCCCCGGAGCGGCCGACGACGTGGAGATCGTCGTCCGGTCCGCGCCGGGTGGCCTGCTCCTCGGCTGTGTCGCGCAGGCCGGCGGCATCGAGGAGACCCGCAACACCTGGCAGTTGACCGTGCACTCCTGACGATCCTGCCCCCTGACCCTCAGCACACCATCGCTGTCCCTCATCGCACCATCGCTGTCCCTCATCGCACCATCGCTGTCCCTCAGCACACCATCCCTCATCCGAAAGGCACTCGTCATGACCATGCTCGACATCGCCCAGCCGACCACCGCGGCCCGCGACTACCACACCGTTCGCAGCACCGTCGGCGTCTACCAGGTCACCACCCCGTTGGTCCGGATCACCGGCGACGACCGGCTGGCCCTGCTGGACTCGTTCCTCTCCAAGTCGAGCGACTTCGTCGAGCCGGAGACCGTGCGGGAGGTCCTGGCCCTGACCGCCGGAGGCGACCCGTTCGCGATCTTCCTGCACCTGGAGCTCAACGAGGAGAGCTGGCTGCTGGCCCGCAACCCGGTCGAGGTCGGCGCGCTGCGGGACTACCTGGCGGCGCTGGAGGTCCCCGACGAGGTGACCGTCGAGGTCGCGCCGGCGGGCTGGGGGGCCACCGCGTTCGAGGGCCCGCAGGCCTGGTCGGTGGCGGCGCAGTTCGTCGACTACGACATCTCCGGCCTGACCCTGCACGCGGTCACCGAGGTGCAGGTGCCGGATGCCGACGGCGCGGCGTTCCTGGCCCGGGTCGGCACCACCGGCGAGTACGGCTACCTGCTGGTCTCCGAGGCCCCGGAGACGGCCCAGGACGTGGTGCTCTCCTCGGCGTCCGGCATCGGCGGTGGCGCGGTCGGCGACGAGGGCCTGGCCCGGGTGCAGGCCGAGGCAGGGATGGCGGTCTACCACCGCGGTCTCGCCGGCCTGTCGGTCAACGACGCCGACCTGGCCTGGATGATCAGCTGGGACCGGATCGGCGACTTCCTCGGCTCGGCCGACCTGGAGCCGCCGACCGCCGGGTCGGCCAAGCTCACCGCCCTCGCCAGCCCGTCCGGCACGACCTTCGCCACCGGCACCGCGATCCTGGCCGGTGCGGTGCAGGTCGGCACGGTCTCCTGGCAGACCCCCTCGGCGAACCCGGACGAGGAGCTGGTCATGGGCGTGCTCGACGCCCCGTTCTGGGTGCCGGGCCTGCCGCTGCGGGCCGAGGCCACGGACGGCACCGTCGTGCCGCTGACCACTGTCACCCTGCCCCGGGTCTTCGCCGCCTCGTCGCACACCCGGATCGGCTGATGTCGGCCGCAGTGGTCGCCGTCACCGGGATCGGCCTGATCACCGGTGTCGGCGAGGAGGCCGACAAGAACTGGGCGGGGATCGTCGCCGGGGTCACCGGAATCCGGGAGAACACCCTCTTCGACACCAGCGAGCTGCTGACGAGCTGGGCCGGCCTGGTCACCAGCCCGCAGCGGGAGGACCTGGACCGCTGCTACAGCCTGGCGGCCACGGCGGTCCGCGAGGCGCTCCGGCACAGCGGGCTGGACCTGGACACCGTCGACCGGGACCGGATCGCCGTGGTGGTCGGGTCCAGCCTGGGCGCCATGCCCACGCTGGAGGGGGTGCACCGCAGGTTGGTCGAGACCGGCGAGCTGGACGCCGTCGGCGCCGCCGGCTCGCAACTGCCCTGCGTCGGCGACTTCGTCGCCACCGAGTTCGACCTGCGCGGCCCCCGGGTGGTGCTCTCCAACGCCTGCGCGGCCAGCGCGGTCGCCATCGGGTACGCCGCCGAGCTGCTCTGGCGCGGCGACGTCGACTACGTGGTGTGTGGCGGTGTGGACCCGCTCGCGACGCTCTCGGCGTACGGCTTCACCGCCCTGGGCGCGCTGGACCCGGAGCCGTGCTCCCCGCTCTCCGCCTCGACCGGGTTGACCCTCGGCGAGGGGGCCGGCTTCCTGGTGCTGGAGGCGGCGGACGCGGCCCGGGAGCGGGGCGCCCAGGTGCTCGCCGAGGTGGGCGGGTACGGCCTCTCCTGCGACGGGTACCACCAGACCGCCCCGGACCCGGGTGGCAAGGGCGCCGCCGCGTCGATGGCGCAGGCGCTCGGCACGGCCGGCCTGCGTGCCGAGGACGTCGACTACGTCAACCTGCACGGCACCGGCACCCCGGCCAACGACGTGTCCGAACCCAAGGCGCTGAAGCTGCTCTACGGCACCACACCGCTGCCGCCGGCCAGCTCGACCAAGTCGATGGTGGGCCACACCCTCGGTGCCGCCGGCGCGGTCGAGGGCATCGTCAGCACCCTGGCGATCAGCCGGGGCACGATGCCTCCGACGATCAACACCAGGGGTCTGCCGGCCCCGTCCGGCCTGGACATCATCCCGGACACCGGCCGCCCGGCCGCCCCGGCGGTGGTGCTGTCGAACTCGTTCGCGTTCGGCGGCAACAACGCCTCGGTCGTCTACACCCGCCCGGGTCACCCGCCGGTCGGCCCCCGGGGCACCGACCCGGTACACGCGGTCGTGGTGACCGGGGTGGCCGGTCTGGCCGGTTCGGCAGGTGACACGGCCGCCCTGGTCCGGGCGTTCACCGACGGTGAGATCTGCTTCGGGGCCACCGAGGAGGTCCCCGGCCGGGGCCGGGTGCCGGTCGGCCGGGTGGACACCCGCTCGCTGGTGAAGAAGCTGAACCCGGCCAAGGCCCGGCGGATGGACCCGCTGAGCATCCTCTCGGCCTCCGTGGTCGGCGACCTGTACGCCCGGCACGGCAAGCCGTCGCGGGCGGAGGCCGAGTCCACAGGCATCGTGTTCGCCACCGGGTACGGCCCGGTCACCTCGGTCAGCCAGTTCCACCGGGGGGTGCTGGACAGCGGCATCACCGGCGCGAACCCGCTGATCTTCCCGAACACCGTGGTCAACGCCGCAGCCGGGCACGTCGCGATGCAGTACCGCTACCGGGGGTACACCGCCACGATCGCGAACGGCGGCACGAGCGCCGTGCTCGCCCTGCAGCTCGCGTCCCGGGTCATCGCGCGTGGCGCGGCGGAACGGATCGTGGTGGTCATCGCCGACGAGTTCCCCGAGCTCGCCGTCCGTACCCAGGCCAGCCTGCCCGGGTACACGGTGGACGGGCAGGTGCGGCCGGGTGGTCGTACCGGAATGGTGCTGAGCGAGGGCGCCGCCGCGATCGTGCTGGAGAGTGAGGCGGCGGCAGCGGCACGCGGCGCGCGGGCGCTGGCCCGGATCCGTGGGTTCGGCGCCTCCGGAGAGCCGGCCGGGATCGGTCGGATCGGCACCGGCGGCCATGCCTGGGCCCGAGCCATGCGGGTCGCCCTGGACGAGGCGGAGGTCGCGCCGGAGCAGGTGGGGACCGTGGTGTCGGCGGCGTCCGGCTTCGGGCTGGTGGACCGGGCCGAGTCCCGGGCGTTGCGCCTGGCCGGCCTGGCCGGACGGCCGACTGTCACGCCCAAGGCCGTGTTCGGCGAGTCCTACGGGAGCGCCGCCGCGCTCGGTCTGGTGGCCGTGCTCAGCGGTGTGCCGTCGGCGGGGACCGTGCTGCTGTCCAGCTTCGCCTACGGCGGCAGCTACGCCGCCGCGGTGCTGGACGTGCCCGACGGGCGGTCCCGGTGAGCGTCGCGACCCTGCCGGCACCGGTCACCCCGGTGCCCGCAGGGGCGGCGACCGGCACGGCCATCGACTGTCTGATCGTCCACCGCGGCAACACCCCCCGGGACGCGTTGGGCAACCGCATCTCCGACGCCGGCCGCTGGCTGGTCACCACCGCCGCCGCCGACCTGTACGGCACGGACCTCCGCGGCCGGCTGACCCGCGACGAGCACCACCGCTGGCAGGTGCCCGAGCACGGGATGCACCTCTCGGTGGCGCACTGCGGGCAGTACAGCGTGGTGGCCCTGACCACGGCCACCGAGGTCGGGGTGGACGTGCAGGACGAGCGGGACCGTCCGCTCGCCCTGGCCTGGCTGGGTGACCTGCTCGGTCACCCGGCCGGGCGGCCGGCCACGATCCGCGACTTCGTCGAGTGCGAGGCCCTGATCAAGGCCTCGCACCTGACCAAGGAGACCTTCGCCGGGGTCCGGCTGCCCGGGTGGCGGTACGGCTGGCGTCCCGCGCAGGTCGGCTACCAGCTACTCAGCACCGAGCTGGGCGTCGACATGCAGGTCGCGATCGCGGCCCGGGAGGCGGTTCCGGTGCGCTGGTGGTGGCAGCGGCGTGGGCAGGCCGGTCCGCGCCGGATCAACGACCCGGCAGAGGTGAGGGCATGACGACGACGATCGAGAGGACGTACGCCCGCAAGGTCTCCCAGATCGAACGCGGCTATCTGAACGCCGCGTCGCAGGGCACCCACCAACTGATCCAGACCGTGGTCGAGGGCGTCGGCGAGATCGACCCGGTCGCGGTGCGGGAGGCGATCCGGATCGCCACGGCGGCCAGTCCCGGTCTGGCGGTGGTCCGGCGGGGGCCGGTGTGGCGCGCCGGCGGGCCGCTGCCGGCCGTGGTGGTCCATCCGGCCGGCAGCGGGTTGCCGTCGGGCACCCTCGGATCGGACATCGACGTGGTCCGTGGGCCGGTGTGCGAGGTGCACCTGGTGCCCGGGCCGGTGACCCGGCTGGTCGTCCGGGTCAGCCACGTCGTCACCGACGGCCGGGGCCTGCAGCAGTGGCTGGCCGACGTGTTCCGGGTGCTGCGCGGCGAGGAGCCGGTCGGCGCACCGGCGGTCGTCGACGACACGCACTTCCGGGCCGCCGCAGGCACCGTGCCACCGGCGCCCGCGCCGGCCAGGGTCGCCGGTTTCCCCGCGATCCTCGGTGCCGGGCCGTCCGGCCCCACGCCGCTGTGGGTACGCCGTACGGTGCCGGGCAGTCCGTCCGGGGTCACCGCGCGGGTGGCCGCCGCCATCTCCCGCCACCTGCGGGGCGACGCGGGCCGGCTGATCGTGCCGGTGGACCTGAGGCGGCACGACCGGACGGTGCGCTCCACCGCCAACCTCAGCGCCCAACTCCTGCTCGACCTGCGCCGGGGCGACGACTGGCGGCGGGTGCACCGGGAGTTGCTCGGTGCGATGCTGCGCAAGCGGGAGGTGGCCCGCCTCGCCGGCGACTTCCGCCGGAGCAATCCCTTCGCGAACACCCTGGCCGAGGCGCAGGAGCACACCGACGACCGGTTCCCGTGCACGGCGATCGTCTCGGACCACGGGCCGGTGCACCTGGAGCGGTACCACGCGCCAGGGTTCCGGCCGGTGCGGTTCTACACGTTGCCGATGCTCGTGCCGTACGCCGAGATGTTCGTCAGCTCCTGCCAGACCGGGGACGGGACCGAGCTGACCCTGTCCTGCCGGGACCGGATCGGCGCGCGGGAGGCCGCCGAGGCGATCCTCGACGACGCGGCCGGGCTGCTCACCGAGGTCTCCTGACGTACGCGGTTCGTCCTTCGCTCTTCTGCCGACGTTTCCTCCTGCTCGCAGCCGTGGGTTTTATCTTCCTAAATCATGATGCAAGGAATGAAATGACCATTACCGCGCAATCGCCCGCCCTCCGCGAGCCGGAAACCGGGCCGGCCGACACTCCGGTGACGACCGAGCAACCGCCCGAGCCGACGACACCGTCGTCCGGCGCGATAGTCGCCATGGTGGTGTCCATCGCCGGCGCCTTCCTGGCCCTGCTCGACACCACCATCGTCAACGTCTCCCTGCACGACACCCAGGCCAGCTTCGGCGGGCTCGACCGGGTGCAGTGGGTGCTCACCGCGTACCTGCTGGCCCTGGCCGCGACCATGCCGGTGACCGCCTGGCTGGCCGACCGGTTCGGCCCGAAGCGGGTCTTCCTCGCCGCCGTCGGTCTGTTCCTGGTCGGCTCGGCCGCCTGTGCGGCAAGCCCCACGCTTATCTCGCTGATCGCCGCGCGCGGGGTGGCCGGTGCTGCCGCCGGCGTGCTCACCCCGATCTCCACCGTGCTGCTCACCCGCGGGGTGCCGCGCGAGCAACTGGCCAAGGTGCAGATGCTCAACGGCAGCGTGATGCTGATCGGCCCGCTGCTCGGCCCGAGCGTCGGCGGTCTGCTGGTGCAGGCCTGGGGCTGGCCCGCGGTCTACGCGATCAACATCCCGATCTGCCTGGCCATCCTGATCGTCACCGCCCGCCGGGTCGCCCCGGACGACCTCGCCGCAGACCGCCCGCGCCGCAGACTCGACGTGCTCGGCCTGCTGCTCGGGGCCACCGGCACCGTCAGCGCGGTAATGGCGATCCACGGGTTCGCCGACGGCGGCAGCTGGTCGTCGCGGGTGGTGTGGCTGCCCGCCGGAATCGCGGTGGCCGGCCTGGGCCTGTTCGTGCTGCGCCAGCTCCGCACCCCGAGCCCGCTGCTCGACCTGCGCCTGTTCCGCCACGGCGTGTACGCGACGGCCGCCCTGAACATCTTCTTCCTCGGCTTCGTGCTCTACGGCCCGATGGTGATCATTCCGCTGTACTTCCAGGCGGCGCGCGGTGAGACGGCGGTCGTCACCGGCCTGCTGCTGTCCACCTCCGGCATCGGTGTGGTCGTCGCCGGTTTCCTCTGCCGCAAGCTGCTCAGGCGGCTCGGTGGCGGGCGGACCATGCTGATCGGCATCTCGCTGACCCTGTTGGCCACCCTGCCGCTGATCAGGCTCACCGCCGACACGTCCTACCTGCTGCTCTGCGCCAGCCTCGCGGTCCGGGGCGTCGGCACCGGCCTGACCGTCGTCCCGGCGATGACGCGGGCCTACGAGTCGATCCCGGCACGGTCGATCGCGGACGCCTCTCCGCAGCTCAACCTGCTGCAACGGCTCGGCGGTACGGCCGCCGCCGCCCTGGTGACCGTGGTGCTGCAACGGCAGGCGGTCCAGCAACACGGCCTGGTGCCGGCGGCCTTCGCGCACGCCTGCGTCTGGTTGCTGGCCACCTCGGCGGTCACCATGCTGCCGGCGGTGGGCCTGCTGGTCGCCGAACGGCGCGAAACCAGGCGGAACGTGGTCGGGTGACGGCTGTCCGGCCGACCCGGCGGTGATCAGCTCCACATTAGAGTCCGGACATGTTCGATCATCGATACCAGCAGTTGACGTTCCGGCCCGGGCCGTACCTCGACGCGCCCTGGTCACCCGGCTCCCCGCTGCTCGACGAGGAGACCCTGCCGGCGACGCGGACGGCCGGTAGCGGATGGCTGCGGATCGAGCACGGCCCCTGGCTGCACCTCATGCCCGGCCCGGTGGAGGCGGCCGACGGCTGGAAGGTCCACGTCGCCGCCCTCCCCTGGGACGCCGCCGCCGTCGCCGGAGTCTGCTGGGAGATCTGCCGCGAGCTGGGCGTCCCGGTCAAGCTCCTGCGCAGCCGTGGCCTGGTGCTGGCGAGCCAGCAGAAATATGCGGACCCGGCGGCCAGCGGCAAGGTGGTCACCTGTTACCCGAGCCCCCAGCGGCTGCGCAAGCTGTGCGAGGCGCTGGCCGGGGCGTTGCGTGGGCGCGCCGCGCCGCGGATCATCGGCGAGTTGCAGGTGCCGGACTCGCCGGTGTTCCTGCGCCACGGCGCGTTCCACGAGCAGTGGACCACCGGTGCCGACGGACGCCTGGTGCCTGCGGTCGGCGGAGACCGGCCCGACGTGCGAGGGCGGCGGGACAACGGACCGACCCCGGACGAGCCGTCGTACGTGACCGAGCTGCGGGCCGCCTCCGGCACCGCCCCGAGCGCGGCCGTCCTCGACTTCACCGACATCAGAGTGGTGCACCGGTCCAACGCCGGCGGCGTCTACCAGGCGCTCCGCAGGGACGGCCGGACGGTGCTGCTCAAGGAGGCCCGGCACCACGCCGGCCTGGACGCGGGCGGCTCGACGGCGGCGGTCCGGCTGCGGCACGAGTGGGACGCGCTGCGGCGTACCTCCGGCAGTGGGGTGACCCCGGAGCCCGTCGACCACCTGACCGTCGGCGACAGCGACTTCCTGGTGCTGGAGTGGATCGAGGGGGTGTCGCTGGCCGCCGCGGTGTCCCGGCGGCACCCGGTGGTCCACGGTGACCGCACCCCCGGCCGCGTCGACGGATACCTCGCCTGGGTGGACCGGGTGGTCACCCGGTCCCGGGCCGCGCTCACCGCACTTCACAGCCGGGGGGTGGTGCACCGCGACGTGCAGCCGGCCAACCTGATCGACACCGGCGACCGGGTGGTCGTGATCGACCTGGAGTCGTGCGCGATCGACGGCGTGGCGGTCGCCAGGGGAGTGGCCACCCCGGGCTTCAGCACCGGCAGCGAACGCCTGACCCCGGGCGACCCGGCAGCCGACCTGGTCGGCCTGCGCCGCGTGCACAGCATGCTGATCAACCCGATGACCCCGGTGCTGGAGCACCGCCCCGACCTGGAGAGCCACCTCAGCCAGGTGGGGCACGCCGACCTGGGCCGGGGGGAGGCACCCGCGCCGACCGGGGTGCCGGGGGAGGACCAGCTCGTCGCGGGCATCCGGGCGGTGGCCACGCCGGAGCGCGCCGACCGGCTCTTCCCCGGCGACGTCGAGCAGTTCTCCGGGCCCCGGGGTGGCCTGGGTCTGCTGTACGGCGCGGCCGGCGTGCTGCTCGCGCTCTCCCGCCGCGGTCACCGGCCCGACCCGGAGTGGACCGCCTGGTTGGTACGCCGGGCGCTGGCCGACGGGCCGTTCCCGCGCGGGCTGGCGACCGGGGCAGACGGCGTGGCCTGGACACTGGCCCGGCTCGGCGCGACCGGGGCCGCCACAGAACTGGTGGACCGGGTCCTGCTCGGCACCGCCGCCACCGCAGCCGCCCCGGTGCCCTGGTGGCACCACGGCGGCGCGGGCCGGGCGCTGGCCCTCGCCGGCCTGGGGCGACTGTTGAACCGTGACGACCTGATCCGGCAGGCGGCTGCCGAGACCGGGCGGGTGGTCGACGTGGTGCGTGCCGGGGACACCCCGGCCGGATACCGGCCGGGCCTGAGCCACGGCTGGAGCGGGCTGGGTCTGGCCCTGCTCGCGCTGCGGGACGCGGGGGTGCCCGGCGACCCGGGCGGGGCCGCACAGATCGCGCTGGACCGGGAGCTGACCGCGGCCACCCACCGCGGTGGGCAGCTGTTGACCCGGGAAGGATCGACGCTGCTGCCGTACCTGGGTCGGGGAAGTGCCGCTGCGGGCCTGCTGGCCATGCGGTTGCGCGTCGAACCGGGGTCGGACGGGCTCCGGCTGTCCCACCTTGAGCAGGTGGTCGAAGGCGTACGCGCGACCTGCGCGCAGCCGGTGGCGGTCTTCGCCGGCCTGCTGACCGGGCGCGGCGGCCTGCTCGCCGTCCTGGACGCGCTGAGCGCCGGAGACCACCCGATGCTCGCCGAGCACCGAAGCCGGCTGGCCTGGCACACGGTCCCCCGGCGATCCCCGGGAGGGGAGCCCTGGCTCGGTGTGCTCGGCGACCACAACCTGCGTTGCGCAGCCGACCTGGCCACCGGTGCCGCCGGCATGCTGGTCGCGGTGGCTCCCCGCCCCGGCGCGCTGCTGCTGGACCTGCTCGGTCTCGCCCCGGGGTGCCTAGCAGAACGCCGCTGACCGCGCAGCCCCGTTCCGTGGGTCGATGTCATCGATTTCGGGTCCGGGTGTCATCGACCCAGCCGTGGTCTGTCATCGGAAAATCGCAGCGATCTGTCACCCCGAGTTCCTGACAACGCCTACTACGGCAGCGCCCGGTGCTGCGAAATGCTGTTCTCGCCACGCACCACACAATGCGCCACCGAGCGACGGGGGAATCGATATGACGCTGGCCGAACTGCACGAGCTTTCGATCGCCGAGATTGACGGGGACACGCTGGCACTGACAACGAGCTTCGTCTCGGTCTGGTCGGCCTGCCTCTGACCGACAACATCCGGGAAAGGGGCTTTTGGGGGATTCCCGAAGGCCCCTTTCACTGTGGCATCGGCCGCCTTTACCGTGGTGTCAGATCCAACCGCTCTGCCGGGCCGTGTTCACCGCCTCGATGCGGCCACCCGCCTGCAGCTTGTTCATCGCGCTCGACAGGTAGTTGCGGACCGTCCCGGTGGAGAGGAACATCCTGCTGGCGATCTCCCCGGTCCCGTGGCCCGCGTGCACCAGCCGCAGGATGTCCTGCTCCCGAGCGGTGAGCGGGTTCGGCCCGGCCCGGAGCGCATCGGCGGCCAACTCCGGGTCGATCACCGTCCGGCCCTGGTGGATCGTCTCGATCGCCTCGATCAGCCGGGTGCCGGTGGTCGATTTGAGGAGGTAGCCGTTGGCGCCGGCGGCCAGCGCGCTGTGCAGGTGCCCGCTGCCGGGCAGCGCGGTCAACAGCAGCACCTTGCAGTCCTCGCCGTTGGCGCGCAGCTCGGCGGTCGCCTCGATGCCGGTCATCCCGGGCATCTCGACGTCCACCACGGCCACGTCCGGCCGGTAGGTGCGTACCGCGCCGAGCAGGTCCGCCCCGGTACGCACCCGGCCCACCACGTCGAAGGTCGGCTTCGTGCTCAGCAGGGCCTCGAACGCCTCGGCCACCAGCTCGATGTCCTCAGCGATCAGGATGCGCAGGTTCACGGTTTCCTCCCAGTTCCCCGCTGTCGTGCGGCAGTCGCGCGAGGACCCGGAAACGCTCACCCTCGACCGGCCCCGCCTCCAACGACCCGCCCGCCGCCACCGCACGCCTGCACAGATCGGCAAGCCCGGTGCCGGGAGAGGCCGGCTGGCCGGTCGGCAGCGCCGTGGTCCGCGCGGCACCGTCGTTGACCACCTCGACCGTCAGCAGCCCGTCCCGGTCCCGGATGGTGATCTCGCAGACCTGCGGGCTGGCGTGCCGGAGCATGTTGGTGATCGACTCGCGGACCACCTGGGCGGCCAGGAAGGAGAGCGGGCCGGGGGCGACCTCGTCCGCGGTCACCTCGTAGCTGATGCCGAGCCGGGCACAGAGCGCGCCGCCGGTGCTGAGTTCGTCCGGCAGGTCGACGATCACCGCGCCGGAGGTGAGCCGGCGCAGGCTGGCCTGACCACGGGTGATCGTCTCGTGCACCTGCTCCAACTGCTCCCGGGCCTTCGCCGGATTCACGTCGAGCAGGGCCAGGGCGGCCTGGTTGCGCAGGGACGCGGCGACCAGGGTGCGGCCGAGGATGTCGTGCAGATCCCGGGAGATCCGGTGGCGTTCCGTGTCGACGTGCGTGCGGGCCAGGTGTTCCCGGCTGTAGTGCGCCTCGGTCAGGGCCACCGCCAGGCGGGTCAGCGTGAACAGGACCACCGCCGTGAGCAGGGTGGTGAGCGGGATGCCGATCCGGCCGGCCAGGGTGGCGTCGCTCAACTCCACCTCACCGATGCTGGTCAGCCAGACGGCCAGACCGGTGAGCAGCGACCAGCGCACCGGCACGGCCAGCGCGGCTGCGGCCACGGCCACGCCGACCAGCGGCCAGGTGTCGCTGAGCTCCTCGTTGACCAGGCCGAGAACGACGACGACCACGGCGGTGAGCGTGGTGCGACGGCTCCACCCGCGGCGTAGCACGTGACGTTGCACGACGAGGAAGCCGAGGGCGACGACCACGCTCATCAACGTGCCGAGCACCCGTACGGTCGGCGTCAGGGTGGCGTCGACCTGGGTGGTCAGCGACCCGAAGGCGAGCAGGCAGAGGAAGGCGAGCACCAGCCAGGAGGCGACCCGCACCGGTTGCATGAACCGGGGCGGTCCGTCGGTGCTCTCGGGGAGTGCCTCCGTCGCGCTGCCGCGCCGATCCACCGTCACACCCCCTATTCAGCCACCCTCAGCGCGCAGACTATCCCAGCAGTCATCTTGACGGGCCGCACCATACTCCCCGTCGACAATAGGGGCATAGAAGAGAGATGTCTCCTTTGTAGATCGTTGTCGGGTCGGTTCCCCACCCGGCCGTGCCGGCGAATGTGACAGAAGGTGCGCGGGTATGCCGCACATGTCACGTCGTCAATACCGACCGTGTCGGCGCCTATTTGTAAGCGACCGGAGCTGCCATTCCGAAACGGACAGCTGACGGCGGCCGGTCAGCCGATCGACTTCAACCTGCCCCGGCCCGCCCACTCGGCCGGTCAGCGATGGCGGCGGGGTCGGCGACGGCGACGGCGGAGCACTCCCGGTTCGGTCACGGCGGGCCAGCCGTCCAGGTCGGACGGTGGCACACCGCGCCGGAGCAGGTCGTCCAGGAGCAGCGCGAGGGTGTAGTCGGGGCGGAGGGTCAGCGCCCGTTCCAGCGCCACCGCGGCGAGCGCGCCCTGGCCGGCCCGCCAGGCGGCGAAGGCGAGCAGGCAGGCCGGGGCCGGGACCAGCTCCTCCTCGGCACGGCGCAGCACCTCACCCCACAGCGCGATGTCCTCCTCCCGCCCGTCGGTGCGTTCCCACGCGTGGTCGCGTACCGGCAGGTGGGTCAGGAGCAGGGTCAGCCAGGCCACCTCGTCGTCGGTGAGCCGCTCGCCGCGTCGGTGTCGACGCTGGGCCTGGCGTACCGCCGCCACGCCGGCCCGCCGGATCGCCCGCTCGCCGAACTGGTCGGTGGCGGGCGCGGCCTCCAGCAGCTGGAGCAGGCGTCGTTCGGCCCGGTCGCCGGCCCGGCGCAGCGCGACCCGGTCGACGCCCTCGGCGGGGGCGACCTGGGCGGTGAGCGCCGCCCGGTCGGGGAGCGCCACCTGACCGGCGTAGACGGCGGCGGCGGCGACCTGACTGGCATCCGGGTCGTACGGGGTGCCGTCGGGTGGGCAGCAGTCCGGCGCTTCGCACAGGTACGACCAGTATCGGCGGCCGGTGACCCGCAGCGCGTCGAGCACGGGCAGTCCGAGTTCGGCCAGCGCCGACCGGACGGCGTCCAGCGCAGGGGTGACCCGTTCGGGTGGACCGAACCCGATGAGGGTGGCCGAATCGGCGTCCTGCCGGGCGAGGACGTCACCGAGGTGGCGCGCCGGCAGCAGCGGGTCGGTGCCGGGCCCTGGCAGGTCGGCGCGGGCGGCGAAGACGATCCGCCGGCCGTGCATCGCCACCACGACGATGCTGTCGGTGGGATGGAAGCCGAGCAGGTACGGCACGGCGGTGATCAGGTCGGCGGGAGAGCGGACGGTGAGCCGGGGGCGGTCGGTCGCGTTCATGTCCGGCAGCCTGCGGCGAGTGGGAACGCCCCCGACAGGCCCTGTGGACGACACCCGGGTTATCCACAGATACGCAGGGTAGTTCTGCAGGTCACCCGCGTTTCAGCAGGCGACGCGGCCCACCCGCGTCGGTCCGAGCGGCTACCTTGCGCTGATGGACCTGGCGTACCTGCGGGCGCACCCGGAGCACCTGCCCACCTTCCTGACCCACCAACGCATCCGGGAGACCCCGGTGGCCGGCGGGGACAGCTGTGCGGCCTCCCGGTTGACCCTTGACGACGGCCACTCGGTCTTCGCCAAGACCTGGCCGGAACGGGCCGGGCGACTTGTGCCGGAGGGCTTCTTCGCCACCGAGGCCGCCGGGCTGCGCTGGCTGCGGGAGGCCGGCGCGGTGGCCGTACCGGAGGTGGTGGTGGCGTTGCCGGAGCTGTTGGCGCTCGACTGGGTCGAGCCGGGCGAGCCGACGCCTCAGGCGGCCGAGCGGTTCGGTCGGGAGTTGGCCGCCACCCACCGGGCCGGCGCTGCCGGGTTCGGGGCGGCCTGGCCGGGGTTCATCGGCACCCTCACGCAGGACAACACGCCCGACGACGGGCCGTGGCCGGACTGGTTCGCCCGGCGGCGACTCCTGCCGTACCTGCGGATGTCGGTCGACGGCGGTGCGCTCGACGGCCCGGACGCCGCGCTGGTCGAGCAGGTGGTGGCGCGGGTCGGCGAGTTCGGCGGTGACGAGCCGCCGGCCCGGCTGCACGGCGACCTCTGGCCGGGCAACCTGCTCTGGGGCGCGGACGACCGGGTCTGGCTGGTGGACCCGGCGGCACACGGCGGTCACCGGGAGACGGACCTGGCCCAACTGGCGCTCTTCGGTGGCCCACCGCACCACGATCGGATCATGACCGGCTACCGGGAGGTGTGGCCACTGGCCGACGGTTGGCGGGACCGGGTGCCGCTACACCAACTGCATCTGCTGCTCGTGCACACCGCCCTGTTCGGCGGGGCGTACCGCGACGCGGTAGTCGATGCGACCCACGCGGCGCTGCGGGGCGTCGGCCGCGCTACGGTCGACGGGTGACCGCCGCCCCGACGACCGCCGGCGTCCTCGCCGACCGGTACGGCCGGATCGCCCGGGACCTGCGCGTGTCGCTCACCGACAAGTGCAACCTGCGCTGCACCTACTGCATGCCGGCGGAAGGGCTGCCCTGGCTGGCCGGGCCGCAGTTGCTCACCGACCAGGAGATCGTCCGGCTGGTCGGGGTCGCGGTGCAGCGGCTCGGGGTGACCGAGGTGCGGTTCACCGGTGGCGAGCCGCTGATCCGGCCGGGGCTGGTCGGCATCGTCGCCGCCGTGGCCGCGCTCACCCCCCGGCCCCGGATCTCGGTGACCACAAACGGCCTCGGGCTGGACCGGCTCGCCCCGGCGCTGCGCGACGCCGGGCTGGACCGGGTGAACGTGTCGCTGGACACCCTGGACCCGGCCCGGTTCGCCGCGTTGACCCGGCGGGACCGGCTGGCCGACGTGCTCGCCGGCCTGGCCGGGGCCGCCGCCGCCGGGCTCACCCCGGTGAAGATCAACTCGGTGCTGATCCGCGGGGTGAACGACGACGAGGCGCCCGCGCTGCTGCGGTTCGCCCTCGACCACGGCTACGAGCTGCGGTTCATCGAGCAGATGCCGCTGGACGCCCAGCACGGCTGGGACCGGGCCACCATGGTCACCGCCGACGAGATCCTGACCTCGCTGGCCGCCGGGTTCGCCCTCACCGCCGACCCGGCCGAGCGGGGCGCCGCCCCGGCCGAGACCTGGCTGGTCGGCGGCGGGCCGGCCCGGGTCGGGGTGATCGGCTCGGTCACCCGGCCGTTCTGCGGCGACTGCGACCGGACCAGGCTCACCGCCGACGGTCAGCTCCGCAACTGCCTGTTCGCCACCGAGGAGTCCGACCTGCGCGGCGCGCTGCGGGCCGGCGCGGACGACACCGAACTGGCCCGGCGCTGGCAGGCCGCCACGGTGGTCAAGCGGGCCGGGCACGGCATCGACGATCCGACCTTCCTGCAGCCTGTCCGCCCCATGTCGGCGATCGGAGGCTGAGGTGGACGCCCTCACCGTCCGGTACTTCGCCGGGGCGCGGGCCGCCGCCGGCCGCAGCGAGGAGACCGCATCCGCCGGCCGGCCCCTCGACGAACTGCTCGGTGAACTCGCGCACCGGCACGGCCCCCGGCTGGCCGCCGTGCTCCAGGTGGCGAGTTTCCTGGTCGACGGGGTGGCCTGCCATGATCGTCAGACACCGTTGCCGGCCGGGGCCACGATCGACGTGCTGCCTCCCTTCGCGGGCGGCTGAGGAAGGGCTGCCGTGTTGGCGATTCTGGGGTTCGTGGGCACGCTCGCGCTGGTCGTCGGCCTGATCCACTTCTACCTGTGGAAGCGGCTGATCAAGGACACCATCGGGCCGGGCCGGCTGCGGCGGGTCGGCACGGTCGTCGCGGCGGTGCTGGCGCTGCTCGTCCCGGCCACCATGGCCGGCACCCAGATCGCCGGGGCGTTCTGGCTGGCCTGGCCCGGTTACCTCTGGCTCGCGGTGATGTTCTACCTGCTGATCGTGCTGCTGGTGCTGGAGGTGCCGATGGCGGTCGCCCGGCTGGCGCTGCGCCGCCGCAGCGCCGCCGCCGAGGCGACCACCGCCGCCCCGGAACCGGCGCTTGTCGGTGCGGCCGGCAGCGCCGACCCGCCGGCCGCCGAGGCGGTGGACCGCCCCGACCACGACGAATCCCGTCGGTTGCTGCTCGCGAGGGGGGCAGCGATCTTCGCCGGCCTCACCGCCGCCGGCATCACCGGGTACGGCGTCCGCACCGCACTGGGCCCGCCACAGCTCGACCGGGTACGCATTCCGCTGGCCAAGCTCCCCCGCAGCATGGACGGCCTGCGCATCGCCACCGTCTCCGACATCCACCTCGGTCCGCTGCGCGGCCGGGCGCACACCGAGCGGATCGTCGAGATGATCAACCGGTTGGACGCCGACCTGGTCGCGGTCGTCGGTGACCTGGTCGACGGCTCGGTCGCCGAGTTGGGCGAGGCCGCCGAACCGCTGCGTGACCTGCGCTCCCGCTACGGCAGCTTCTTCGTCACCGGCAACCACGAGTACTACTCCGGCGTGGAGGAGTGGGTCCGCGAGGTCGACCGGCTCGGCCTGCGGGTGCTCCAGAACGAACGGCAGGAGATCCGGGCCCGGGGCGGGGTCCTCGACCTGGCCGGGATCAACGACGTCACCGCCGACGGCACCGGCCTGGCGGGCCCTGCCGACTTCACCGCCGCGCTCGGCGGGCGGGACGTCAGCCGCCCGGTGGTGCTGCTCGCCCACCAGCCGGTCGCCGCGCACGAGGCGGCGAAGTTCGGCGTCGACCTGCAACTGTCCGGGCACACCCACGGCGGCCAGTTGGCCCCGTTCAACCTGGCCGTCAAGCTCCAGCAGCCGGTGGTCTCGGGCCTCGGCGAGGTCGACGGCACCAAGGTCTACGTCACCAACGGGGCCGGTTTCTGGGGGCCACCGGTCCGGGTCGGCGCACCGCCACAGGTGACCCTGGTCGAGCTGCGCGCCCCGTGACCTGGCCGGGTGGGCGGAGAGGGCCGCACATAGCGTGCCCGGCCGGCGGAGTCCAGCACCGGATTGCTCTTCTCACGCGTACGCGTGGCGGCGGGCGGGTAGTGGACCGGCCGTGACAGGATGCGGCGTGCCTCCGTTCAACGCCGCTCCCCCTGGTGGCGTCCCGCCGTTCGTCGCGGACCTGCACATCCACTCGAAGTACTCCCGCGCGTGCAGCCGCGATCTCACCCTGCCCAACCTCGGTTGGTGGGCCCGACGCAAGGGCATCGGCGTGCTCGGCACCGGGGACTTCACCCATCCCGCCTGGTACGACCACCTGCGCGAGACGTTGCAACCGGCCGAGCCCGGCCTGTACCGGCTCGGCCCGGAGGCCGAGGCGGACATCGCCCGGCGACTGCCGCCCCGGCTGGCCGACGCGGCGGAGGCGGACCCGGTCCGGTTCATGCTCAGCGTGGAGATCTCCACCATCTACAAGCGGGACGACCGGACCCGCAAGGTGCACCACCTGATCTACCTGCCCGACCTGGACGCGGTGGCCCGGTTCAACACCGCGCTGGGCCGGATCGGCAACCTCGGCTCGGACGGTCGGCCGATCCTCGGCCTGGACTCCCGGGACCTGCTGGAGATCACCCTCGACGCCAGCCCGGACGGCTACCTGGTGCCGGCCCACATCTGGACACCGTGGTTCTCCGCGCTCGGCTCGAAGTCCGGCTTCGACGCGATCGCCGACTGCTACGCCGACCTGGCCGAACACGTCTTCGCGGTGGAGACCGGGCTCTCCTCCGACCCGGCGATGAACTGGCGGGTCGGCAGCCTGGACCGTTACCGGCTGGTCTCCAACTCCGACGCGCACTCCCCGCCGGCGCTGGCCCGGGAGGCAACCGTCTTCTCGTCGGCCCGGGACTACTTCGCCATCCGGGACGCGCTGCGCACCGGCGACGGGCTGGCCGGGACCATCGAGTTCTTCCCCGAGGAGGGCAAGTACCACGCCGACGGGCACCGGCTCTGCGGCGTCAACTGGTCGCCGGAGCAGACCCGGGCGGCCGGCGGGCGCTGCCCGGAGTGCGGCAAGCCGCTGACCGTGGGGGTGCTCAGCCGGGTCGAGGAGCTGGCCGACCGGCCCGAGGGGCACCGCCCGGAACACGCCCGCGAGGTGACCCACCTGGTGCCGCTGGCCGAGATCCTCGGTGAGATCAACAAGGTCGGTGCCCGGTCCAAGCGGGTCGAGGGGAAGCTCAACGAGCTGGTCGCGGCGCTCGGCCCGGAGCTGGAGATCCTCACCCGCACCCCGGTCGACGAGATCGGCCGGGTCGGCGGGGAGTTGCTCGCCGAGGGCATCGGCCGGTTGCGCCGGGGCGACGTGCGCCGGGTCCCCGGCTACGACGGCGAGTACGGCGTGATCACCCTCTTCGACCCCGCCGAGCTGGGCGGGTCGGGTGGCTCGGGGCAGGAGACGCTCTTCGACGTACCGGTGCCGGCGCAGCGCAGGCCGACGGAGCCGGCGGCGAAACCGAAGGCCAGACGACCGGCGGCGGCCAAGGCCGAACCGAAGCCGAAGCCCGTGCCGGCCCCGCCGCCGCCACCGATCGCCTCGACTCCCTCGCCGCACGAGCCGTTCGAGCCGATGCTCGCCGGGATGGAGGAGGTCGGCACCGGCCTGCTGGACCGGTTGGACGCGATGCAGCGGGTGGCCGCCTCAGCTCCGGGCGGCCCACTGCTTATCGTGGCCGGTCCGGGCACCGGCAAGACCCGGACGCTGACCCACCGGATCGCCTACCTCTGCGCGGAGCTGAACGTCTTCCCCGAGCAGTGCCTGGCGATCACCTTCACCCGACGGGCCGCCGAGGAGCTGCGACACCGGCTCGACGCGCTGCTCGGCCCGGTCGCCGAGGACGTCACCGTCGGCACCTTCCACTCGCTGGGGCTGAGCATCCTGCGGGAGAACGCCGGCGCGGCCGGGCTACCCGAGGGCTTCCGGATCGCCGACGACACCGAGCGGGCCACGGCGCGGGCGGAGGCCGGCGACGATCCGGCCCGCTACACCGCGCTGCTGCGCAAGCAGGACCTGGTCGACCTGGACGAGCTGCTGACCCTGCCGGTCGCGCTGCTCAAGGGCGACAAGAAGCTGGTCCGGGAGTACCGGGAACGTTGGCGGTGGATCTTCGTCGACGAGTACCAGGACGTCGACCCGGTGCAGTACGACCTGCTGCGGCTGCTCAGCCCCGCCGACGGCAACCTCTGCGCGATCGGCGACCCGGACCAGGCGATCTACTCGTTCCGGGGCGCGGACGTCGGCTACTTCCTGCGCTTCTCCGAGGACTTCACCGACGCCCGGCTGGTCCGGCTCAACCGCAACTACCGCTCGTCCGCGCCGATCCTGGCCGCCGCCGTCCAGGCCATCGCGCCGTCGTCGCTGGTCCGGGGCCGCCGGCTCGACCCGGCCCGGCTCGACCCGGAGGCCCCGCTGGTCGGCCGCTACCCGGCGGCGTCCGTCGCCGACGAGGCCGACTTCGTGGTACGCACCGTCGACGACCTGGTCGGCGGCCTCTCCCACCGGTCGCTGGACTCCGGCCGCATCGACGGTCGGGCCACCAGCCTGTCCTTCTCCGACATCGCGGTGCTCTACCGCACCGACGCGCAGGCCGCCCCGATCGTGGACGCCCTGGCCAGGGCCAACATCCCGGTGCAGAAGCGGTCCCACGACCGGCTCCGGGACCGGCCCGGTGTGCTCGCGATCGCCCGCGAACTGCGGCACGCCGACGGTCTCACCGGTGGGCTACCCGACCGGGTCCGGGCCGTCGGCCAGGTGCTCGCCGAGCGGTTCGCCGCCCCCACCCTGGACGCCGCCGGCACGGTACGCCCCGAAGACGTCCGCACGGCGGTCGACCTGCTCACCCCGCTGGCCCGACGCTGCGGCGACGACCTGGAACTCTTCCTCTCCCAACTCGCCACCGGGGCCGAGGTGGACGCGTTGGACCCGCGCGCCGAGGCGGTCACCCTGCTCACCCTGCACGCGGCGAAGGGGCTGGAGTTCCCGGTGGTCTTCCTGGTCGGCGTCGAGGACGGCCTGCTGCCGCTGCGCTGGCCCGGCTCGACGCCGGACGACGACGCGATCGCCGAGGAGCGCCGGCTCTTCTTCGTCGGGCTCACCCGCGCCCAGGACCGCCTCTACGTCAGCCACGCCGCCCGCCGGGTGCGGCACGGCTCGGAACGCGACTGTCGACCGTCGCCGTTCCTGGACGTCGTCGACCCGGGACTGTTCGAACGGTTCGGCGAGGCAGAGCCGCGCCGCCCCAAGGATCGCCAACTCCGCCTGATCTGACGGTCGGGCTGGCCCGATCAGGCGAGCAGGGTGGCCAGCCAGGTGCCGGTGAGCAGGGCGGGGCCGAAGGGCAGGGCGGTGTCCCGGCGTACCCGCCCGGCGGTCAGCAGCGCCAGCACCAGCACCCCGTTGAGCAGGTGCGGCAGGAACAGGCCGAGCCAGAGGGTGGGCCAGCCCAGCCAGCCCAGCGGCAGGCCGAGCGCCGCCGCCAGCTTCACGTCGCCGAAGCCGAGCCGGGACCGGGGCAGCAGCGCCAGCACCACGTACAGGAGGAAGGAGAGCGCGGAACCGGCCAGCGCGAGGGGCAGGCGGCCCGGAGTGCCGGCGGCGACGGCCGCACCGGTCAGGGCGGTGCCGCCGCCGAGGGCCGCCGCGCCGACCAGCGGGTCGGGCAGCCGCAGGCTGGTCAGGTCCACCACCACCAGCACCAGCCCCACGGCCGCCACCAGGAGCAACGCGGGTAACGCCGGATCCGGCCCCCGCGCGGCGGCCAACCCGCCGAAGACCACCGCCCCCACCACCGCGACCCCGACCGGCCCGGCGGAGAGCGGTGCACCGGTGGCAGGTGGGGTGGTAGGCGGGAAGGCGCGGGCGACCCGGGGCGCGGCGAGGCCGACCAGGGCACCGAGCACCGCCGCCGCAGTCACCAGACCGACGGGCGTCACGGCTACGGTCCCCGCCGGGGCCGCTCGGTGGTCACCACCAACGCCACGCCGGCCACGATCACCGCACCACCGAGCAGCACCTGGCCGGTGATCGGTTCGGCGACCAGCAGCGCGCCGAGGGCCACCGCCACCACCGGGTTGACATAGGCGTAGGTGGAGGCCAGCGAGATGGGAGCGTGGGCCAGCAGCCAGACGTACGCGGTGAAGGCGACAAGCGACCCGGCCACCATGAGATAGGTCAGGGCGAGCCAGGAACGGGTCGTCACCTGTGCCAAGGTGAACCCGCGCAGCTCGCCCCGGGCCAGGGACAGCACGACGAGCGCCGCAGCCCCGGCGACCATCTCGTAGACGGTGGCGACGAACGGGTCGGCGGGCATCCGCAGCCGGTTGGACAGGAACGACCCCACCGACCAGCAGGTGGCCGCCGCGACCACGGTGAGCGCCCCGACCAACGGCACCACCCCGGACCCGCCCCGGGGGAGCACCAGCAGCACCAGCCCGAGAAAGCCCACGGTCACCCCGGCGAACGTCCACCCCGGCGGCCGGTCCCCGGTGACCGTACGGAGCAGCACCACCAGCAGCGGGACGGTGGCCACCAGCAGCGCGGCGATCCCCGACGGCACCGCCACACCGGACGGGCCGGACTCGGCGAGCACCACCAGACCGTTGCCGCCGGCGAGCAGCAGCACCCCGACCAGCGCGGCCGAGCCGAGCTGCCGCCGATCGACCCGCAGCGCGCCCGCACCCCGCCGCAGCCGCAGGACGGCCGCGAGCACCAGCGCCGCGCCACCGAAGCGGACGGCCGCCGAGCCGAGCGGCGGCATCGACTCCACCACGACCCGGATACCGAGGTACGTGGAGCCCCACAGCACGTAGACCAGGATCAGCGCGGTCCAGATCAGGGCTGGGCGGGCGGGTGTCGCGGCCGAGGAAGGTGAGGTCATCGCAGGACCACGCTACGGTGACCACGTCGGTGGTGTCCTTCCCGGACGACCGGCATCTCGGCACGCGGGAGGACGGGCATGGCGAACTACGGACCACCGGGCGGTTCCCCGGAACCGTGGGGTGGGCGACGCCCGGACGACCGCTGGGGCCAGCCCGCCCCGGACCAGCCCCGATCCCCGACCGTGCCGGCTCAGCCAGCGGGTGGGCAGCCCCACCACCCGTCGTACGACCAGCTCCCGCCGGAGCCCCACGGGCCGACGGAGCGGTATCCGGTATCCGGGTCCGCAACGTCCCTGCCGGGGGCGTACGTGGGTAACCCGACGTCGGGGCGCGGTCGTGGTCCGCTGATCGCGGTGCTGGTCGTGCTCGCGGTGCTGGTCGTCGGCGGTGGCACCCTGTGGTACCTGCTGGGCGACGACGACGCAACACCGACCAGGACCGGTGCCGCGCTGCCGACGGCACCGGTCGAGCCGGACGCGGCCACTGCCGACCCGGCCGGGCCGACAGCCACCACCCCCGCTCCCGCCTCGTCAGCCGACCCTCGCTTCGTCAAGGCGGGGCAGTGCGTCCGCAACGAGGGCCCGGCCGGCGGCAAGCCCAAGCTGCTGGTCACCGCCTGCGCCCCGAGGACGTACGAGGTGCTACGTCGTTTCGACGGGGCGACCAGTGGTGAAAGTGACGCCGAGGCGAAGTGCGGCAAGGTGGAGGGCTACACCAACTGGTACTTCTTCGACAGCGAGCTGGACACCCTCGACTTCGTCCTCTGCCTGAAGCAGCGCTGAGCCCACCCCTGGGGGAGAGATTGTCAACCTTCGGCCCACCCGACTCCGGCCGCCCCGACGAGGAACACCGGCCCCCGAACCCCGACCCCGAGCCACCCACGGCACCCCTCGGGCGCCCCGACCCGGAGCCGGCGACGAAGCCCATCGTCCGCGCCGAGCCGGAGCCACCCACCGTGGGAATCCCGTCCGACGCGGAACCACCGACGGCACAGCTCCCGCGCGGGTCGGACGACCAACCGACCGCCCCCATCTCCGCCCGGCCGGCCGAACCAGCCACCGAACCCATCCGGTCGGAAGAGGCCGAGCCAGCGACCGCACCGATCAGGTCGGAGGAGTTCGAGCCACCGACCGCACCGCTCTCGGCAGCACCGCCGGAACCACCGACCGCACCGATCCGGGCGGTCCCGGCCGAACCACCGACCGCACCGATCCGGGCGGCCCCGACCGAACCGCCGACGGCACCGATCCGGGCCGCCCCGACCGAACCACCGACGGCACCCTTCGCAGCCGGCGCACCGACCGCCCCGATCTCCACGCCACCGGAGCCTCCGACCACCCGGCTGCCGGTGTCGGGAGCCGGGCAGCCAGCCACCACCCAGCTGCCCGCGTCGGGAGGCGGCTACTCCCCGACCACCCAGATGCCCGCGACGGGGGCCGACCACCTCCCACCGTCCTCGGGGGCGGGCTATCCGCCGCCGTCGTCCGGAGCGGGTTATCCACCGCCGGACACCTACCTCCCGCCGACCGGCCAGCCGGTGTCGTCCTCGGGGGCCGGCTACCCACCGCCGGGTCCCTTCCCGCCCGCCGGGCCGACCGCCGCACCGGCAGCCGGCGCGTTCGGCGCACCTGCGTCACCGCCACCGACCGGCTACCCCGGCCAGTCCACGCCGCCCCCGGCAGCCGGCTACCTGGGCCAGGCGGCACCGTCGTCCGGCTTCCCGGGGCAGCCTGCGCCGCCACCCGGCTATCCGGGCCAGGCCGCACCCTCGGCCGGCTTCCCGGGGCAGCCCGCGCCGCCGCCGGGATATCCAGGGCAGCCCACGCCGGGTTTCCCGCCCCCGGGAGCGCCACCGGCAAAGGGCCGGGGTGGCCGGATCGCGCTGATCCTCGGACTGGTGGTGATCCTGCTGCTCTGCTCATGCCTCGGGGTGGCCGGCTGGTTCGTCCTGGCATCGGATGACGGCGACGACCCGGCACCCGTGACCAGCGTGTCCGCCACGCCGACCGAGAACGGGCCGACCGAGAACGGGCCGACTGAGAACGAGCCGACCGTCGAGCCGACGACGGCCGAGCCGACCTCGACGCCGACCCGGGGGGAGCAGATCGTCAAGGGTGACTGCGTGGTCAACGACGGCACGGCCAGCGATGCCGACCTGCGCAAGGTGCCGTGCGGTCCGAACACCTACGAGGTGCTGTTGCGGATTCCGGCCTCCACCAACGGGGACCGGTGCAAGTCGTTGGCACCGCAGTCGAACGCCAACTACGTGCACGACAACTCGGTGGACCTCTTCGACTACGTGCTCTGCCTGCGTAAACGCAGCTGAACAGGCAAATATGGGGCTGTCTAGCGTGGATGCTAGACAGCCCCATACTCGCATCGAGAGCCGCAGCCGGGTCGGGCCGGCAACACGCCGGTAGCCCCGTCTACGCATCTCTAGTCCGCAGGCTAGAGCGCCCGATATTGTGCGAGGCGTGGATCCGGTCCGCAACCCGTACGCCCCGGGCGCCGGTCAGCGCCCGCCCGAACTCGCCGGGCGGGGGCGGGAGCTGGACGTCTTCGACGTGGTGCTGGAACGGATCGCCCGGGGCCGCCCGGAACGCAGCCTGATGCTCACCGGATTGCGTGGCGTCGGCAAGACCGTCCTGTTGAACACGCTGCGCTCACAGGCGATCAACCAACTCTGGGGCACCGGCAAGATCGAGGCCCGGCCGGACCAGTCGCTGCGCCGACCGATCGCCGCCGCGCTGCACATGGCGGTCCGCGAGCTGGCCCCCCGGCACCGCGCCCCGGACCGGATCGACGCCTTCCTCGGCGTACTCAAGGCGTTCGCGCAGCGCAGTGCGCCGACGACCGGGCGGGCCGGTGCGGCCCCCCGGCTGCGCGACCGCTGGCAGCCCGGCATCGACGTGCCGGCCAGCAGCGGCCGGGCCGACTCCGGTGACATCGAGATCGACCTGGTGGAGTTGCTCACCGATGCCGCGGCGATCGCCGGGGACGTGGGCACCGGCATCGCCGTCTTCATCGACGAGATGCAGGATCTCGGCGCGGAGGACGTCTCGGCGCTCTGCGCCGCCTGCCACGAGCTGTCCCAGTTGGGGGCACCGCTGATCGTGGTCGGCGCGGGTCTGCCGCACCTGCCGGCGGTGCTCAGCGCCGCCAAGTCGTACTCCGAGCGGCTGTTCCGTTATCTGCGGATCGACCGGCTGGACCGGATCGCCGCCGACCGGGCACTGTGCGCGCCGGCCGAGCGGGAGCAGGTCGAGTACGAGCAGAAGGCCCTCGACCTGCTCTACGAGGCCTCCGGCGGCTATCCGTACTTCGTCCAGGCGTACGGGAAGGCGACCTGGGACCATGCTCCCCGGTCACCTGTCACCGACGCGGACGTCCGGGTCGCCGCGCCCGAGGCGGAGGCGGAACTGGCGGTCGGCTTCTTCGGTTCCCGGTTCGAACGGGCCACTCCGGCCGAACGCGAGTACATGCGGGCGATGGCGACCCTCTCCCAGGTGGCGGGGGAGGCCGACGGCGGTGGTCGGGACGACATGGACGCCGCGGTGCCGACCGCTGAGATCGCCCGCGCGCTGGGGCGCAAGCCGGCGAGCCTCTCCCCGGCCCGGGACGCGCTTATCAAGAAGGGGCTGATCTACTCCGGGGAACGCGGCACGGTCGCCTTCACCGTCCCGCACTTCGGCCGCTATCTGCGCACCCAGCCAGCCTGACCGCCCAGGGTGGGCTGACGCCGGTCGGGTGGGCTGACGCCGGTCGACCGCCGGTCCGAACCACCGGTCAGGTCGGGTCAGACCCGGGACCAGGGTGGAGGGAAGACCACCTCGCCGCGCGGGGGCGGTGGCGCGTCGCTGGTCTCCGGCGGCAGGACCAGCGCCTGCCACGGCTCCCCCAACCCGGACCAGGGGCTGACCAACCCCATCCGGTCCGCCCGGGCAAAGCCGAAACGCCTGTAGTACGCCGGGTCGCCGAGCACCACCACCAGCCGTTCGCCCAGCTCGGTGGCAGCTTCCAGGGCGGCCTGCACCACCGCCGTGCCGTGTCCGACCCGCTGCCGGTGCGGGGCCACCGCCACCGGGCCGAGCACCAACGCCGGAACGCGGGCCCGGTCGGCCTCGACCCGGACCCGGGTGAGCAGCGCGTAGCCGACCACCTCGCCGCCGTACTCGGCGACCATCGCCAGCTCCGGCAGCCAGGCAGGGCCGCCGCGCAGCTCGTCCACGAGTGCGACCTCACCGGGGGTGGTGCGGTCGGGACGGGCGAAGGCGGCAGCCAGCACCCGACGCACCTGACCGGCGTCGGCCGGGCCCTCGGGACGCAACCGCAGGGTCGTCATCCGCGCGACGTTACCGGTCGTGACCGGTCCATCCGCGACTGTCGCTCCGTTCGGCGTGGCGTGGCGCGACGCCCACGTCCGCCGCTCCGCGCCGGAGGGGCGGCCGGCTCGGGGCCGGGCGACACGGACCGGACCCGGCGACGCGGGCCGGTAGGACCATCGACACGCCGACCGGCCGGACATCGACACGCGGGCCGGGCCGGATCGGCCGTTGCCCGGATAGTGGCGCATCAAACGGGGTATGACTGATCCATGAAACCCGTGCGCTCCCTCGCCCGTGTCATGTTGAGCGGCATCTTCGTGGTCAGCGGCGCCCGCAACTTCCAACACCCCGAGCGGCTCGTGCCGGCGGCCAAGCCGGTCACCGACCGGGTCGCCCCGCTGATCCAGCGGGCCGCGCCGCAGCTTCCGACCGACACCGAGACGCTGATCCGGGCCAACGCCGCCGTGCAGCTCGCCGCCGGCCTGATGCTGGCCACCGGAAAGTTCACCCGGCCGGCCGCGTTGGTCCTCGCCGGCACGCTGGTGCCCACCACCGCCGCCGGCCACTCGTTCTGGGACGACGACGACCCGGCGACGCGGAACAACAACCAGGTCCACTTCCTGAAGAACCTCGGGCTCTTCGGTGGCCTGTTGCTCGCCGCCGCCGACACCGAGGGGAAGCCGGGCCTGCGGTGGCGGACCGGTCACCGGATCGGCCACTCACGACGCTCGGTCGGTCGTGCGGTGCGTACCGCCCGGCGGGAGGCCCGGATCGCCGTCCGGTCCGCCGCCGCAGCCCGCCGACTTCCTGGCTGACCTGCATCGATTCGGCCACCACCCCCCGTAAGGCCGCGAATTACCTGAACCACCCGACACCCGTTAACGCGGTGGAAATGTCAAAAACTGGTGTGGGATCGGACACGGTCGGATAACGCGGGAGGCAGCAACGTGAGGCGCCGTTCTAGGCTCCCTACCGGACCTGGACGGGTAGGACGACCTTGGTATGGGGGTGGCCACGCCATGCCGACGACCGTCGGTAGACGTGCGGACCGCCTCGCCCCAGTCCGTCGCGCAACGCGTGGGATCGATCGTAGGACAGTCGTACGGACCGGCATCGTGGCCGCCGTCGCCTATGCCGCATGGCTCGCCATCGGTGCTTTCGGGCGGCCGTACAACTTCTTCGACATGAAGATCTACCACGGCGCGGTGGTGTGGTGGGCGAGCGGGCACGAGTTGTACGAGTTCATCGCGCCCACCACCACGCTGGGCTTCACCTACCCGCCCTTCGCCGCGCTGGCCATGCTGCCGATGGCCCGCCTGCCGATCGAGGCGGCCGGGTGGATCAACGCGGCCGGCAGCATCGCCGCCCTGGCCGTGATCCTGGCCGCGTTGCTACGACCGATCGTCGACCGGCTCCGCTGGCCCCTGTGGTACACGGTCGCCATCGCCACGCCGATGGCCGCGGCCATCGAGCCGGTCCGGGAAACCCTGGGGTACGGGCAGGTCAACCTGCTCCTGTTCGCATTGATCATGGCCGACCTGGTGGGTCTGCGCTGGCGCTCCCGGCGGGGCACCCACGGGCGAGCCAGCGACGGCCCGTTCCTGCGACTGCTCTACAGCGGGTCCTGGGCGGGCGTGGGCATCGGCCTGGCCACCGCCGTCAAGCTCACCCCGGCGCTGTTCATCGCCTACCTGCTGATCACCCGGCAGTGGCGGGTCGCCGCCACCGCCGTCGGCACCACCATCGGCGTCACCCTGGGCAGCTTCGCCCTGGTCGGCACCGAGTCGCGGGCCTACTTCGGCGGGGTGCTGTGGCAGACCGAGCGGGTCGGGGCCGCCGACATGACGCCCAACCAGTCTTTGGCCGGCCTGCTGGCCCGGCTCTACGACTCGATCGAGACGCCCGGCCTGCTCTGGCTGGCGTTCTCGGTGCTGATCCTGGCCCTCGGGCTGTCCCGGGCCGCCAACGCCCGCGCCGACGGCGACGAGTTGACCGCGTTCACCCTGGTCGGGCTGACCGCCAACGTGATCAGCCCGATCTCCTGGTCGCACCACCTGGTCTGGGTCATCCCGGCGATCATCGTGCTCGCCGACGCCGCCGTACGCCGCCGCGAGGCGAGCCGGGGGCTGTCGGTGCGTACCGGCCAGCAGACGTTCGGCGGGCCGCCCGGGGTGAGTGGGCTGCGCCCGCCGATCTGGTACCCGACGCTGACCGGGTTCCGGCACGGGGTCGCGGCGCTCGGGTTGTACCTGCTCTTCCTCATCTCGCCGATCTGGCCGTACGAGCACAAGCTCCCCGAGGTGTCCCACTACCAGGACGGCCTCTTCGGCGCCCTGATGGAGAACTCGCTCGCGCTGGCGCTGATCGTGCTGGTCGCCGCCCTGCCGTGGCGGCCCGGCGCCGAGCCCGCCTTCTATTCCGACCGGCTGACCCGCGCCACCGCCTCGGTCAGGGGCAGTTGACCCACTCCTCGGTGCCGTCGGCGAAGACCTGCCGCTTCCAGATCGGCAGTCGGGCCTTCACCTCGTCGACCAGCCGGGCGCAGGCCGCGAACGCCGCCGCCCGGTGCGCCGTGCTGACCGCCGCCACCAGCGCCACGTCACCGATGTCGAGCCGGCCGACCCGGTGCGACACGGCCACCGCGTAGACGTCCGGGTCGGCGGCGATCTCTGCGGCCACCGCGCGCAGCGTCTCGACGGCGCTCGGGTGCCCCTCGTACTCCAGCAGGACGACCGGTCTGCCGTGATCGTGGTCGCGCACCACGCCCTGGAAGGAGACCACCGCACCGGCCCGCCGGTCGGCGACCGCCGCCTCGTGCGCGGCCAGGTCCAGCGGCTGGTCGGTGACGGTGAGCAACGCCGTCGTCGGGCCGGCCGTCACCACGTACGTTCCCCGGGCAGCAACGGCAGCGGCACCACCGGCACCCGGGCTCCGACCTCGCCGGAGGTGCCGGGCCGGATCACCGCGAACCCGTCCGCGCCAGCCAGCCCGCGCAGCATCGCCGACCCGACGTGCCGGACCGGGTGGGCGGTCCCGGCGGCCCGGTCCAGCCGGACCAGGGCCAGATGGGTGTGGTCGCCCCGGCCGGGTACCGGCTCGGCGAGGGTGGCCTGCGGCAGCGCCGGCAGCGCCCGGCCCTGCAGGCCGGCGAGCAGCGGCGCGACGAGCGACACCAGCGCGACGATCGCGGACTGCGGGTTGCCGGGCAGCCCGGCGACGAAACGCACCCGCCCGTCGGCGTCGACCAGCCGGGCCAGCAGCATCGGAAAGCCGGGTCGGACGGCGACCGTGTTGACCACGTGGTCGGCGCCGAGCGCCTCCAACGCGGGGTGCAGGTGGTCGACCGGGCCGTGCATGGTGCCGCCCGTGGTGCAGACCAGGTCGGCCCCGGCCAGCGCCCCGCGCAGAGCGGCCACGTGGGCGGGCAGGGTGTCCGCCACCGGGCCGACCACGTCGGAGGGGCGCACCTGGCAGCCGTAACGGCGCAGCCAGGACGGCACGGCGGGACCGAGCGCGTCGCGGACCCGGCCCGACCCGGGCGGGCCGGCGGTGAGCAACTCGTCGCCGAAGACCAGGAGCGCGGCCCGGGGCTGGCGGCGTACCCGCAGGTGGTCTTGCCCGCAGGAGGCGGCCAGCCCGAGCAACGCCGGATCGACAGGGGTGCCGGCCGGCAGCAGCTCCTCACCGGCCACCGCCTCCTCACCCGGCTCGCGCCACTCCGGGTGGGGGCGGGGGGTACCCGTCACCCGTCCGTCCGGGGTACGGCTCGAATCCTCGATCCGCAGGATGGCGGTCGCCCCGGCAGGCACCATGGCCCCGGTGGCGATCTCGACGGTGGTGCCGTCGGCGGTCAACGCGCCCGGGACGTGCCCCGCCAGCACCCGCCCCACGACGTCCCACGGGCCGGCCCCACGCACCGCCCAACCGTCGACGCTGGAGGTGGGGAAGGCGGGCAGGTCGGTCCGGGTGGTCAACGGCTCGGCCAGGGTGTGCCCGTCGGCGTCGGCCAGTGCCCGGTTGACAGTGGGCAGGGCGGCGGCCAGGCCGACCGCGTACACCCGGGAGCGGGCCTCTTCCCAGCCGGCCGGCGGTGGCGTGGCGACCTGCGCCGCGGCGGCGGTTTCCGTGCTCACCGGTCGGCCTCCGTTCGGACGGGACGCGGGGGTACGCGTCCACCGCTGCGAGCCTATCGCCGCCGCGATGGCCACGCGGTCAGTGGTCGCCGCCGCGCAACTGGTCGACGGCGTGGACGAGGATCGGCCCGAGCACGGCCAGCCCGTCCTTCGCGCCGCCCCGCGAGCCGGGCAGGTTGACCACCAGCATCCGGCCCAGCACGCCGGCCAGCCCCCGGGACAGCGCCGACGTGGGCACCCGGTCCCGGCTGTAGGCGCGGATCGCCTCGGCGATGCCGGGAATCTCGTGGTCGAGCAGCGCCCGGGTCACCTCCGGCGTCCGGTCGGTGGGGGTGATGCCGGTGCCGCCGCTGGTCAGCACCACGTCGACCCGGTCGGCGTGGGCGGCGCGCAGCGCCTCGGCGACCGGCTCGCCGTCGGGCACCACCACCGGTTCGTCTACCTGACAGCCCAGCTCGCGCAGGCCGGCGACGAGCAGCGGGCCGCTGGTGTCGGCGTACACCCCGGCGGCGGCCCGGTTGGAGGCCACGACCACCCGGGCCCGGATCACGGCCGGTCCTGCGGGCGGACCCACTCACCGGTCTTGCCACCGGACTTACGCAGCACCCGGACCGCGTCCACGGCGGCGGCCGGGTCGACCGCCTTCACCATGTCGACCAGGGCCAGCCCGGCGACGGCCACCGCGGTCAGCGCCTCCATCTCCACCCCGGTCCGGTCGGCGGTGCGTGCGGTGGCGGTGATCTCGACGGTGTCCTCGGTGAGTCGCAGGTCGACGGTGACGCCGTGCAGCGCGATCGGGTGGCAGAGCGGGATCAGGTCCGGGGTGCGTTTGGCGCCCATGATGCCGGCGAGCCGGCCGACGGCCAACGCGTCGCCCTTGGGCAGCCCGTCGCGGCGCAGCAGCTCCACCACCTCGGCGGTGGTGCGCAGGCGACCGGCGGCCACGGCGGCCCGGCCGGACACCGGTTTGGCGGAGACGTCGACCATGCGGGCCGCACCCGCGGCATCGACGTGGCTGAGCTGCACGGGATCGATCACTTCACGAGCCTAACGGCCAGAGCCGGCCCGGGGCGTACGTCCGGTTCGGGAGGATCGCACCGGCCGATGGGGAACAAGTGCCTCGACGTCGTGCGGGATGATTCGTGATCGATAGTTCATCGTCGATTTGATCGGCCGCCACTAATAGGTTCTCCGACCGCCGGGAGAGCGGGAAACACGCCATCGCATCCGCGACCCGACACGGGAACGTCACCACGGGGAAACCCTACGTCGCACCGCGACCGCGAATCGCTACCGGGGCCACTTCGACAACGGTGGCACCACCGCGCCGACACGACTACGCTGCGTTCCGCAATCGGGTGATCCGTCGCACTCGCGCGCCGTCCAACTCGGAGGAACCGCAACCGGCACCCCTCACCCGATGCCGCAAACCAGGTCGCTGCACCATTATCTAGCGTTAACCAGAACCGGCGGGGGCACTCAGCACTCCGTTTCCCCGTGGAAACGGAAAGTCACCAACCTCCGCCCAATTCTCATCTATCGCTCATAGTTACATTTATACCTCCAAAATCGGCCTAACCGCCCTTAGGCTGTCCCCTGTCAGATCCCGACCGGAAGGTCGGCGCACCGAGCAGGGGAGGGCGAACGCGATGTCCGCACACGAGTGGCTGTAGACGATTGTGGTGGCGGCGTGACCCCACGTAGCCTTGGCCTCTGCTCAGCGACACGGAGTGGTTGTCGAGGACACGATGGCACGACCGGACGAAGGCAAGACGGAGGCCGAGCGGCAGCTGACGCTGCACGTCGGCCTCGTCTGCGTGGTGGCCCTCGCAGCAGCGGTCGTCGCCCTCTACCAACTGGTCCGCCTCGACCTCACCGGCGACGACCTCACCCGGTCCGTCGCGCTGGCCTTCATGGCCGCACTCGGCGTCCGGATCAACTGGCAGATCCGCATCCGGGCAACGGTCCACGCGGTCTCCTGGAGCGAGACGGCGATCGTCCTCGGCCTGGCCGTCGCCCCGGCGCCCCTGGTCGTCCTGACCACCGGCACCGGCGTCGCGATCGCCCTGCTGTCCCTGAAACGGTCGCCCCTGAAAACCGCCTTCGGCATCGCCAAGAGCATGTTGCTGGCCGCCGCCGGCGGTGTCGCCCTGCACGGCCTCGGCTGGTCACCACAGGACACCGACCTCGGAAACGCCATCGGCATGATCGGGATCGCCTACGTCGTCGCGGTGGTCCTCGACGAGCTACTCACCCTGCCGGTCATCGCCATGGCCACCGGCACCCCCCTGCCCCGGCTCTTCGCCGACGACCTCGGCCTCCGGCTGACCAGCGCGCTGGCCCGGTTCGTCCTCATCGCCGTCACCCTGGCCATCCTCCAGGCCGACCCACGGCTGCTGCTGGCCGTGCCACCCCTGGTGCTCAGCCTCCACCTGCTCTACTCCAACCAGGTCAAGTCCCGGACCGAGCAGCAGGCCTGGCAGCGCCTCGCCCGCACCACCGACGCGCTCAACGTGGTCGACCTGGACGAGGTCCTCACCACCGCCGTCACCCGGGCCACCGAACTCTTCTCCGCCGACGAGGTCGAGATCGAGCTGCGCGACGCCTGTCGCACCGTACGGGGCACCAGCGGCACCATCACCTACGACGGCCCTTCCGGCACACCGAGCGACATCGAGGGCACCGTCCTGCCCGCCCGCCTCGAAGGCCACGACCGGACGGCCGACGTCGGAATGCTGCGGTTACGGTTCCGCGGCCCGGTCCGACTCAACGAACGCGAGCAGTACACCCTGCGCACCTTCGCCTCCGCCCTGTGCACCGCCGTCCGCAACGCCCAGGCCTACGCCGAACTGGCCCGGGCGGCCAAGGAACACGCCCACGCCGCCAGCCACGACGCACTCACCGGCCTGGCCAACCGCCGACAACTGCTCGACCGGGGCACCGAGCAGCTCAACGCCCGGCACGCCGAGGGGGTGACCGCGCTCGTCCTGATCGACCTCAACCACTTCAAGGAGGTCAACGACACCCTCGGCCACGCCGCCGGCGACCAGGTGCTCATCCAGGTCGCCGACCGACTGCGCGCCGCCGCCCGCGACGAGGACCTGGTCGCCCGCCTCGGCGGCGACGAGTTCGCCGTGCTGATGCGCGCGCTGCCCGCCCCCGCCATCGCCGCCCACCGGGCCGAGACCCTGCTCGGCGCGCTGCACGAGCCGCTCGACGTGGACGGCATGCGGATCAGCGTGGAGGCCAGCGGCGGCATCGCGGCGGCCCCCGCCAGCGGCGGCGTACCGGAGCTGCTGCGCCGCGCCGACGTCGCCATGTACCAGGCCAAACGGGCAGGTCAGCGGATCGCCACCTACGCGCCGGCCCGGGACACCGCCGACCTGCGCCGGCTCACCCTCGGCGGGGAACTGCCCCGCGCGGTCGCCGACCACGAGTTCACCGTCAACTTCCAGCCGATCGTCGACCTCGGCAGCGGCGCGGTGACCGGCGCCGAGGCGCTGGCCCGCTGGCACCACCCCCGGCACGGGGTGATCGACCCGCTGCGCTTCATCGAGGCGGTGGAACGCTCCGGCATGCTCCCCGCGTTCGCCGAGGCGATCCTCGACCAGGCACTCGTCGCCGCCGTCACCTGGCGGACCGCCGGCTTCGACCTGCCGGTCTCGGTCAACGTCTCCCCCCGCAGCCTGCTCGACGCCCGGTTCCCCGGCGCGGTGCTGGCCCGCCTCCAGGCCCACGACTTCCCCCCCGACCGGCTGGTCCTGGAACTCACCGAGACGCTCACCCTCAGCCAGCTCGACGTGGTCGACCGGGTGCTCAGCCGACTGCGCGACTCCGGCATCCGGCTCGCCCTGGACGACTTCGGCACCGGTTACTCCTCGCTCTCCCTGCTCTCCCGCATCCCGGTCCACGAGCTGAAGATCGACCGCAGCTTCGTCACCGCGATGGAGAGCTCCGCGGAGGCGGCGGCCGTCATCCGCTCCACCCTCGACCTCGGCCGCAGCCTCGACCTGAAGGTCGTCGCCGAAGGCGTGGAGAGCGAACCCCAACGACGGGCCCTGTGGTCCCTGGGCTGCGCCGCCGGCCAGGGACACCTCTTCGCCCGCCCACTGCCGGCCGGCGCGCTCCTCGCCGCCCTCCAGCGCGGATCCGGCGGCCGACCCGGCACCCTCGCCACCCCACTGCACGACACCGGCGCGGTCATCCGACTCAGCACCCCCGGTCGCCGGCAGCCCGCCCGGAACCGTCCGACGGGTCTGCCACACTTGCCGGCGTGACCGCTGCCGACCGAGCCGCCCGCAGCTGGCGGGCCGTCGACACGGCCGCCGGTGGGCTCGCCCTCGACCTCGGCCTCTACGCGGTCTCCGCCGCCTTCGCCGCCGTCACCGCAGCCACCTCCACCCTGGCACCGCACCGGGCCTGGGGGGACGTCGCCGCCGTCGGCTACCTCGCCGCGACCCTCCTGGTCGCCGCCCAACTCCTCACCCGACGCCGGCACCCGGGGCTGGCCGGCACCACCGCCCGCGCGATGGTCACCGGCCTCACCTGGGTCACCACCGCCCTGCTTCCCCTGATCCTCCAGGCCGGGCAGCGGGCAGCCGGGCGCACCGACCGGGCCCAGGAGGAGGTGGTGGTGGTCGAACACGCCGGCAGCCGGCTCGCCGAGCACGGCACCCCCTACCTCGGCCCGGACGCCATCGCCGCGCTGCCTGCCGACGAACGGCTGCTCGGCTACACCCCCTACCAGCCGGGGATGGCGTTGTTCGGGCTGCCCCGGGCCGTCGTCGACACCTGGTGGACCGACTCCCGTATCTGGTTCGCCCTGGTCACCGCAGTGGCCCTCACGCTCGCCGTGGGTGCGCTACGCCGCCGCACCCGCCCGACCGGCCGGTGGGCCGAGGCCCCGGCGGTGCTGCGCGGCGTACAGGCGGCGACCGTCCTGCCGATCTGCGCGCTCACCCTCGCCACCGGCGGCGACGACCTGCCCGTACTCGCGCTCTGCCTGTTGGCGTTGGCCCTCGCCGCCGGCGGCCGACCCGGCCCGGCCGGGGTCGCGGTCGGGTTGGCCGGCGCCTTGAAGCTCTTCGCCTGGCCGGTCGCGCTGGTCCTGATCTTCTGGGGGACGACCCGGCGGGCGGGGCTGCGGGTCGCCGCCGGCGCGCTCGGCCTACCCGCGCTCGCCCTGCTCCCCGCCCTGCTGGTCGACCGGGACGCGCTGGTGGAGAACGTGCTCCGCTTCCCGCTCGGCCACGGCCAGGTCACCAGCCCCGCCCAGTCACCGTTCCCCGGCCACCTGATCGCCACCGCCCTGCCCGGTGGCCGGTTCGTCGCCGCCGCACTGCTCGTCGCCGTCGGTGCCGCGATCGCCGTCCGGCTCGTCCGCCGCCCGCCGCACAGCGCCACCACCACCGCACTGATCTGCGGGTACGGCCTGCTCGCCGCGATCGGGTTGATGCCCACCACCCGCTTCGGTTACCTGCTCTATCCGCTCGCCCTGCTGGTCTGGGCCCCCGCCCTGGCCGCCTCTGCGGCACCGGTTCCGCCGAGTCCCCGGCGCGCCCCGCCCGCAGGGCGTAGACCTGAGAGCATGAGCAGCTACCGCGATCGCGCCGACGCCGGCCGGCAACTCGCCGCCCGACTCACCGCGCTGGTCGGCCAACCCGACGTCGTCGTGCTGGGCCTGGTACGCGGCGGCGTCCCGGTGGCCCGGGTGGTCGCCGACCGGCTCGGCGCACCGCTCGACGTGCTGGTGGTCCGCAAGCTCGGCCTGCCCTGGGCCCCCGAGGTGGCCTTCGGCGCCCTCGGCCCCGGGGGCGTCCGGGTCCTCAACGACCAGGTCACCGCCCGACTCGACCCGGCCGACGGCATCGACGTGCAACGCCGCGAGCAGGCCGAACTGGACCGCCGGGAGGCTCGCTACCGCACCGGTCGCCCCCCGCTCGACCTGACCGGACGGACCGCCCTGATCGTCGACGACGGCCTGGCCACCGGCGCCACCGCCCGCGCCGCCGTACAGGTGGCCCGCCAGCTCGGTGCCCGACGGGTCGTCGTCGCGGTGCCGGTCGGCGCGCAGGATGCCTACGAGATGCTGGCCGCCGAGGCGGACGAGGTGGTCTGCGCCCAGCACCCCGCCGACTTCGGGGCGGTCAGCGCCTACTACGACGACTTCCACGAGGTCGACGACGACGAAGTGACCGAGGCGCTGATCGCCACCGCCTGAATGCTGCGCCGACCGGGTACCGTCGAACGATGCAGCTCACCTGTCCCAAGTGTCGTGGAGATATGCGCCAGTACGAGCGCAGCGGAGTCGTCATCGACCAGTGCGGCGAGTGCCGGGGGATCTTCCTGGACCGCGGCGAACTCGAGAAGCTGTTCGAGGCCGAGGCGAACTGGAACCAGCAGCGCGGCGCACCCGCACCCGGTCAACCGGGGTCCGTCCCTGGTCAGCAGCACGTCCAGACGCCTGGCGGCTACCCGCCGCCTCCGCCGCCGCCCGCCCCGAGTCACCAGCCGGGCTACGGTGCCGTACCGCCGCCCCCGCCCCCGCCGGGTTACCCGCAGCAGCCCGCGTACGGCACCCACGGTGGGTACGGGCATCCGCAGCAGCACCACGGCTACCACGGCCACTACAAGCGCAAGAAGCACAAGGGCTTCCTCGACGAGATGTTCGGCTGAGCGAACCCGTCGGTGATCGGGTCGGGCGTTTCCTCGCCCGACCCGATCCGACGTCGTCCGATCCGCCCAGTGAGTACCGCCCGGTCCATCTGCGCAGGCGTGATCGTCAGTCGCTCCGCCGCTCAGTGGTTAATCGCGTCTCAAGCCCGCTCACCCGATGGCCATATCTACGAACCGAGAGAGATGGAGCTGCGCTGCGACCGTTATGCTATCGGTCGGGCCATTCCTGTGCTTGGCAATTATGAAATCCGCCTCCCCGGCGCGCGGCGATTCCTTGTCATAGTAATCGTCGCGATGCAAAAGTATAACAACATCGGCATCTTGCTCAATAGACCCGGATTCGCGCAGATCGGACAATTGCGGGCGCTTGTCGGTGCGTTGCTCGGGGCCACGGTTCAGCTGACTGACCGCGATCACCGGGCACTCGACCTCCTTGGCCAGCAGCTTCAGCCCACGGGACAGGTCCGCGACCTCCTGCTGACGGCTCTCGGTACGCTTCGGCGAGGTCATCAGCTGGAGGTAGTCGACCACGATCATCTTCAGGTCGTGCTTCTGCTTGAGCCGGCGGGCCTTCGCCCGGATCTCCATCAGGTTCATGCTCGGGGTGTCGTCCACGAAGAGGGGTGCCTCGCTGATCTCCCCCATGCAGCGGGCCAACTTGGTCCAGTCGTCGTCGGAGAGCTGGCCGCTGCGCAGCACGTGCAGTGGGACCCGCGCCTCGGCCGAGAGGAGCCGCATGACGATCTCGACCTTGCTCATCTCCAGCGAGAAGATGGCGGCGGCCTGATTGGCGCGGATTGCGGCATTGCGGGCGAAGTCCATGCTGGCCGTGCTGTTGTGGGTCGGGATCATCGACCGACCGGCCAGGTAGAGGTGCTCCGGATTGTCCACTGTCACACAGCGGACCGGCACGCTGGCCACCGGCCGGACATCCACCACGTACCTGACGCCTGGCCGTCCGTCCGTACCGGTCCGTCGGCGGGCAGCGTGCGCGGACGCCTTGCGCTCCTGCCGGAACAAGACGTCCGGAGCGGAGAAGCTGATCGTGTACGCCACGGACGACCCCTTGGTACGACCGGGTAGCGCCCGCTCGCTGAGCGTGCAGCGGTAGCCGAGACTCACCACGAGTTCCCGGACGTCCTCGGCCAGCCGACCCGAGGTCGAGGTGTACCGGAGGTCGCCGGTGGGGCCGACTGTGCCAGCGGCGTCCAGCAGCCCGGCGAGAAGCGCCCGACGCTGTGCCTCGGAGGCACGCAGGTATTCCCGGGGGATGTGCTTGACCGGAGAGACCCCGAGGTGGCGGAGGGCCGCGAGGAGGGACCCGGTGAGAGGGCCCGCGTCGGGCTGGCCGTCGCCGAGCCAGCCACCCAGGCCGTACGGCGGAATCGGCAACTCCCGCTCGGGTAGTTGCAGGGGGGCACAGTTGACGACGGCATGGTGCGGGCCGGTACGCAGCGTCGCCGCGATCTGCGCGGTGGTGACCACGCCGTCGTGTCGCGCGCCGGCGGGGATCCGACCCGTTCCGCCGGCTTCCGCGCCGGCCGGTTCGAGGGTCCGCGCCCGGGTGGTGGTCTGCCACAGGTGCTCGGCGTCGGCGACGATCACGCTGCCGTCCGAGAACTCGACCTCGTAGCAGGGCCGGCCGTTCAGCACGTCGAAGGCGGCGGTGATCGTGGTCGGCGTACCGTCCGCGGCGAGCAACCGGTCGCCGACCTCTACCTCACCCATGGTGGTCCAGCCGTGCGGGGTGGGCAGCGGCGTGTCCAGCGCGAGCGCCTTGCCGAGACCGGGCCGGCCGGCCACGATGATGAGCTGCCCGGGGTGCAGGCCGTTGAGCAGCCGGTCCAGGTCGGTGAAGCCGGTCGGCACGCCGGTCATCACGCCGCCCTGCGCGCCGACCGCCTCGATCTCGTCCAGGGTGGGCTGGAGCATGTCGGCGAGCACCGCGAAGTCCTCGCTGACCCGCCGTTCGGTGATCTCGTAGACCGCCTGCTGGGCCAGGTCGACGACGTCGTCGACGTCCCGGCTGCCGCCGGCGGCGGTGCCGTAGCCGAGCTGGACGATCCGGGTGCCCGCCTCGACCAGCCGGCGCAGCACCGCGCGTTCGCCCACGATGCGGGCGTAGTAGGAGGCGTTCGCCGCCGTCGGCACGGCCGCCATGCAGGTGTGCAGGTAGGGGGCGCCGCCGACCCGGGCGAGGTCACCGGAGTCGGCCAGGGCCGCCGCGACCGTGATCCCGTCGGCCGGTTCGCCCCGACCGTAGATGTCGAGGATGGCGTCGAAGATGGTGGCGTGGACAGGCCGGTAGAAGTCGGTGGACTTGAGGATCTCGACGACGTCGGCGATGGCGTCCTTGGAGAGCAGCATGCCGCCGAGGACGCACTGCTCGGCGGCGACGTCCTGGGGTGGGGTCTTGTCGAACTGACCGTCGCGGGGCGGCGGGGCGGACGACTGCCCCGCGACCCGGGGCTCCGCCCGCATGTCGTCGGTGACCGACACGGTTCCCCCTCCACGACGTCTGAGCTGGTTACGGCAGTACGGCGGCGGTGCGACACCTCCCGACCTGACCGGCCGGGTCGATCGGGGGCCATCGCGCGACCGGTCGGTGCCCCACGATACGGACCCCGAGCTCAGCCCCTCAACCGACGCGGTGGACGAGCCTCGGGACAACCTGTGGATGCGGGTGGACAACCATGTGCGCAGCGTGTGCACAGCCTGTGGAAAACTGTGGAGGTTTTTTGGGTCACAGGCATCTGACCTGGTGTTTCACTATCCACACCCTGTGGACAAAAAATTTCCGGTAAGGCTCTTGGGTCGGTCGTCCCGTACTATCTCTGCGAAACGGCTACACCTGGACAGCGGATTGCACTTTCGGTTGAGAAGGGTCACGCTCCGGCCGTGAGTTACCGGGACTGGGAGCGCGGGGAGGGCAGCCCGCGCGAGCGTCAGCCGACCGCCCCGTGGGACGACCTCGGCGACCCGGTCCCGTCAGCTTCGTACTCCTCGACGGACCGCTACCGCACGCCGAGTCGCCGCCGGGCGGTCGAGCGTGGCCAGCAGGAGCCCGTCGACGCCTACCTGCCCCGCTGGGCGGTCGAGTCGGGGATCGCGCATGCCGACGGCCGGGGTCGGCACGCCGCCCCGGACGATGAGGACGACGACGCCCGCCCGGTCTCCGGGGTGGGCCGGCGTGCGGCCAGACGGCGGCGGGAGAGTGAGCGTCGGGAAACCCGGGCGATCGGGGCTGCCCCCGAGTCCGACCACACCCGGGAGTGGACCTTCGATCGCCCCCAGGATCAGGGGTACGTCGGCAGCCGGCGGGCGGACTCCGACGAGGGTGAGCCGGTCTCCGGGGCCGCCCCGACGGCCCGCCCGCGCCGGTCCCCGTCCCGTCGTCCGGAGGTGATCTGGTCCGGCGGTGACGACTCCGACCTGCCCGTGGAGGCGGTGCCCGAGCAGCCGCCCCGCCGTCGGCGACGTAACACCGACGAGTCGTGGGCCCGTCCGCTGACCGGCCCGGAGAGTCGTCCGGCGACCGACCCGTGGAGCCGTCTCGCCGAGCCGGAGCCGGAGTACCGGCCTGCGGTGGACCCGTGGGACGCCTCCGGCCTGCACACCTGGCAGAGCCCGACCGCCGGCGAACGGTGGGACCATCCCAGCGGGGCGTCCCGGTGGGAGCAGAGCGACGACACCGGCCAGTGGGACCGGTTCACCGACACCGGGCAGTGGGACCGGACGGACGTCGGCCGGTGGGGCCCGGTGACCGCGGATCGCGACGAGGTGGGCCGCCGGGATACCGGCGGCGTGGACCGCCTGACCCAGGACGACATCGGCCCGTGGGACCGGGGCGGCTTCGACCGCCGGGACCGCAGCGAGAAGGACCGTGGCGAGGGCGGCCGATGGGAGCGGTCGGTACCGCCCCGGTCGGCGCAGCCGATGACGGGCGAGGGCTGGCCGTGGGGTGAGCAGCCGGAGGGGTTCTGGTCCGGCACCCGGTTGGCCGGTGACGATCCCCGCTGGATGGACCCGCCGACCTCGGCGCCCCGCTCCCCGGTGGTGGGTTACACGGCGCCGAGGCCACGGGCCGCTCCCCGGCGTCGGGCCGAGCCGGTATCCGGCCGGGCGGTGGCGGCGTCTTCGCTGCGGGACCGCATCGGGTCGGTGGGCGGCGGGTCGTGGAACCGTCGCCTGGAGGACGACCTGCTCGACCCGGACCCGGGTGGTCCACTGCGCCCGTTGGTCTACACCGCCGCGTGTTACCTGGTGCCGGCGGTGCTGGTGTTTCTCTGGCTGTTGACCCTTGACGGTCAGCCACCGGCCGGCTGTGTCACCGACATCAGCGGGGGCGGGTGCGAACCGCCCCGGGCGCATGCCTTCGGTTCCCTGGTCGCGGGCGCGCCCCGGTTCGGTCTGGCGTTGCTGAGCAGCCTGGTGGTGGCGGTGCTGCTGCGCCGGGTCGGGACGACCTGGCGGTCGGCGACGGTGGCGGTGGCGGCGGCGGTGGTCGGTGGTGGCCTGTCCACCGTGATGATCAGTGCGGTCACCGGTCAGCCGATCGGCTGACCGGTCCGCGGTGCCCCTCCCGGTGCCGGCCGCGTGGCGCAGGGGCACCCGTGCACGATGCCACCCCGACGGCCAATGCGCTGACGGCCTGCACGTGACGGCTGCACGGTGACGGCCGCAGCGCTCGACGGCTCCGGTGGCCAGCGCGAAACGGCCCGCACCGGGTGCCGGTACGGGCCGTTTCGGGTGTTGCTGTGCTGCGGTGTCAGCCCTGGACGACGTTGAGGTCGAACTTGGCGGCCACCTCGGGGTGCAGCTTGACCCGCACCGGGTAGGAGCCGGTCGACTTGATGTGACCGGGCAGTTCCAGCCGACGACGGTCGAGGGTCGGGCCGCCGGCCGCCTTGACGGCGTCGACGACCTCGGCCGGGGTGACCGAGCCGAAGAGCCGACCACCGTCGCCGGCGCGGACCTTCAGGCTGACCTTCAGACCCTCGAGCTGGTCCTTGACCTCGGTGGCGTGGCCCAGGTCGCGGATCTCACGGGCCGAACGGGCCCGCTTGATGACCGTGACCTGCTTCTCCGCACCCTTGGTCCAGCTGATCGCGAAGCCCTGCGGCAGCAGGTAGTTACGGCCGTAGCCGTTCTTGACCTCGACGATGTCGCCGGGGGCACCGAGACCGGAAACTTCCTGGGTCAGGATGATCTTCATGTCGGTGCCTCCTCTCAGCGGGCCGTGGCGGTGTACGGCAGAAGCGCCATCTCACGGGCGTTCTTGACCGCACGGGCGATCTGCCGCTGCTGCTGCGAGGTGACCCCGGTCACCCGCCGAGCGCGGATCTTGCCGCGGTCGGAGATGAACTTACGCAGCAGTGCGGTGTCCTTGTAATCGATATAGGTGATCCCGTCCTTGTCGAGCGGGTTCACCTTCTTCTTGGGCTTGCGCAGTGCCGCAGCCTTGGCCGTTGCACGTGCTCCTGGTTTGCGATCGCGGGCGCTCGGCGCCATTAGAACGGTGGCTCCTCATCAAAATTGGCGCCCGAACCACCGCGCGAAGAGGGGGCCGGAGCAGCAGAGGCCCAGGGGTCGTCGAAGTTGCCTCCGCCGCCACCCTGATTGCCACCGCCACCGGAACCGAAGCCACCGCCGCCGCCACCGGAACGCGACATCTTCTGCACCTTCGCCGTGGCGTAGCGCAGAGACGGGCCGATCTCGTCGACCTCGAGCTCGATGACTGTGCGCTTCTCACCCTCGCGGGTCTCGTACGACCGCTGACGCAGCCGGCCCGAGACGATCACGCGGGCGCCCCGCTGGAGCGACTCGGCGACGTGCTCCGCCGCCTGCCGCCACACCGTGCAGGCCAGGAAGAGCGGCTCGCCGTCCTTCCATTCATTGGTGGTCTTGTCCATGAACCGGGGCGTCGAAGCGACCCGGAACTTGGCGACCGCCGCACCCGACGGGGTGAACCGCAACTCGGGGTCATCGGTCAGATTGCCGATGACCGTGATGGTGGTGTCTCCTGCCATGACCATCTCCTCGCGCACTCATCGTTGCGTCGTACAGGCTCTCAGAACCCTCCGACATCACCGATGAGGCTGATCCGGGCGAACCGGGGTTGAATGCTTAGCGCATCTCCGGCCGGATGACCTTGGTGCGCAGCACGGACTCGTTGAGCCGCAGCTGGCGGTCGAGTTCGGCCACCGCCTCCGGCGTCGCCTGAAGGTCGATGACGGCGTAGATGCCCTCGGCCTTCTTGTTGATCTCGTACGCGAGGCGCCGGCGGCCCCACACGTCGGTCTTCTCGACCGAGCCACCCGCGGTCCGGATCACGTTCAGGTACGTGTCGAGCGAGGGTGCGACGGTGCGTTCCTCGAGGCTGGAGTCGAGGATCACCATTACTTCGTAATGACGCAAGACGTGCTCACCTCCTGTGGGCTAGGCGGCCACGGTCCTTCCGTGGCAGGAGGTCGTGCGTCGTGCCCGCCCGGTGTCGGGGGAACCCGACCGGACGCGGACAACCGGACCAGGATACCCGGTCACGACGATCATGCCCGCGCAGGTCGACCCGGCAGGCCGGGAACGGGTGACAGGGCCCGCCGCGACACCCGAAGGCCGGCGGCGGACCCTGTCCACGAGGCCGCGGGGCGTCCCGTCCGCATTCCTTGGGTGGGACCTGGGGAGGAACGACCACACCGATGAGGTTGGATCGAGGACACCCCGCGGAGCTTCATCATGTTGTTGTCCGACCGTACAACGGCGATCGTCACGGTATAGCCGGATTCAAACTATTAGTCCGGGATTCACTGCTTGGCGACACGACCCGTGCGGCAACTCCACAGAGGGCCCGGTGCTACCGCGCGGAATGTTCCGGGGCGCTGCCGGCCATCCGTAACGCTCGTCGTGCCGCGAAGCCGACCTGCTGTTCCACTGCGTTCAACGACCGCCGGGGCCGGCGGGTGACGCGGGCGTGCGGGCGCGGACGGCGCGACTTGCCCGCGACCGGCACCCCGCCGTCGTCGGAGGCGGGACGTAGGCTCGCCTGCATGCGTATCGGAGCCCACGTCGACCAGGCCGACCCGCTGGCGGAGGCGGCCGACCGCGCCGCCGAGGCGGTGCAGTTCTTCCTCTCCGACCCGCAGGGCTGGAAGGCCCCGAAACCCCGGGAGGACGCCGACCGGCTGCGCGCCGCCGACGTGGACCTCTACGTCCACGCCCCGTACGTGATCAACGTGGCCACCCTGAACAACCGGATCCGCATCCCCAGCCGCAAGCTGCTGCTCGGCCACGCCACCGCGGCCGCGCAGCTCGACGCCCGAGGGCTGATCGTGCACGGCGGGCACGTCAACGCCGGCGACGACCTCGCGGTCGGGTTCGACAACTGGCGCAAGACCTTCGCGTACGCGGCCGACTCCGGTGGCTTTCCCGTCCCGGTCCTGATCGAGAACACCGCCGGCGGCGACAACGCGTGTGCCCGACGGCTCGACGCGCTGGCCCGGCTCTGGGACGCCCTCGGTGACTACGAGGTGGGCTTCTGCCTCGACACCTGTCACGCCTACGCCGGCGGCGAGGAGTTGCTCGACCTGGTCGACCGGGTCAAGGCGATCACCGGGCGGATCGACCTGGTGCACGCCAACAACTCCAAGGGCGGGTTCAACTCCGGGCAGGACCGGCACGACAACCTCGACGGCGGCGTCATCGACCCGGAACTGCTGGTGGCGGTGATCCGGGCGGCCGACGCCCCGGTCATCGTGGAGACCCCCGGCGGCGTGACCGGTCAGGGCACGGACATCGCGTTCCTCCGCGAACAGCTCGGCACCGGGGCCTGAGCGCCGATGACCACCAACGCGACCGGCGGCGGCAGCCAGCCGCCGCCGCAGACCGGCGGGACGGACGTCACCCCCGAGGGTGGGGCGGAGCCGCCGAAGGACGACCGGCTCGTACCGGATGCGGCGGACAGGACGGAGACCGCCCGGCCCGCACCGGCCGAGCCCGCCCAGAAACCGAAGCCCGACCAGAACGGCACCGAACCCGACAAGGCCAGCGTCGGGGCCGACAAGGCTGGAACCGGGACCGACAAGGCTGCTGGAACCGGGGCCGACAAGGTCACAGCCGGGACAGACAGGCCCGGGGCGAAGCCTGACAAGGCCGGGAGCGAGCCCGACGAGGGCGGAGCGGAACCCGGCAAGGCCACGGCCGAGGTCGGCAAGGACGAGCCAGCGCCCGGCACGGGCAAGGCAGAGCCCGGCACGGCGGATACGGCCGGGGACGGCGCGGACAGGGCGGACCGGAAGGACCCGCCCGCCGAGGCCGACCCGTGGACCTCGTTCGCGCCCGAACCGGAGCCGGTGCCCGGTCGCCCCCGGCGGGCGGCCCACGCCACCGGCCGGTTCCTGGTGCACGAGTGGACGCTCGCCGTCCTCGCCTCGCTCGCCCTCGCCGTGGGGATGACCTGGCCGACCCTGCGTTACCCGCTCTACACGTTGCCGCAGGACTACTGGGACCCGAGCCTCCAGGCCTGGCAGATGGCCTGGTCGGGGCACGCACTGCGGACGGACCCGGGGCAGTTGTTCCAGTCCAACACGTTCTTCCCGGAGCCGTGGAGCTTCGCCTTCTCCGACATGCTGCTCGGATACGCCCCGGCCGGCCTGCTCGGCACCGGCCCGGACGCCGCCGTGCTCCGCTACAACATCATGTTCGTGCTCGCCCACGCGATGGCCACGTTCGGGGCGTACGTGCTGGCCCGGCAGATGGGCGCGGGCCGGATCGGTTCGGCGGTCGCCGGGGTCGCCTACACCTACGCACCCTGGCTGCTCGCCCAGGCCGGCCACCTGCACATCGTCTCCAACGGTGGCATTCCGCTCGCGCTGGCCATGCTCGCCCGGGGGCACGGTTGGTCACTACGGCACGGTTACCGCCCCGAACGCCGCCGGGTCGGTTGGGCGTACGCCGGGTGGGTGGTGGCCGCCTGGCAGCTCAGCCTGGGCTTCGGCATCGGCCTGGTGTTCGCCTACGTCCTCGCGGTGACCCTGCTGGTCTCGGCGGCAGTGTGGTTCTGGCGACGGCGGCGTGTGCGCCGGCCCTTCGGTCGCCGGCTGTTCGTCGCCGACCTGGTCGGTGGGCTGCTCTTCGCCGCCATCGGCGCGCTGCTGGCGGTGCCGTACTTCAAGGTGGCCGAGCTGCACCCGAACGCGGAACGGACGCTCGGCGACGTCGGCGTCTACTCGCCGCCGGCGAGCGGCTTCTTCACCGCACCCGCCGAGTCGTGGATCTGGGGCGGGCTGCACGAGGGGGCGCGGGCGGCGCTGCCCTGGCACCCGGAGATGACCCTGCTGCCCGGCTTCGTGCTGTACGCGCTGGCGGCCGGCGGGCTGTTCTTCTCGGTGTGGCGGTTGCGGCACCGGCTGCTGCTGCTCGCCGGGGTGCTGGTCACCATGGTGCTGGCGATGGGCACCCGGTTCTTCGACGGCACCTTCACCTATGCACCACTCTTCGAACACCTGCCGGGCTTCAACGGGCTGCGCACGCCGGGCCGGATGATGCTCTGGACGACGCTGCTGCTCTGCCTGCTGGCGGCCGGCGCGGTGAGCGCCTTCGCCGAACGGGTACGCGAACTCAGCGCCGGGCGGGTGCCCTCCCGGCCGTCGCCGTGGCTGCGGGCGGCCACCCTGCTACCGCTGCTGCTGGTGACCGTGGAGGGGCTGAACAGCACGCCGCACCCGGTGGTGCCGGAGCAACCGGCGGCGATGCGCACTGTGGACGGTCCGCTGCTGGTGCTGCCCAGCGGCCAGAACCAGGACCAGCCGGTGATGCTCTGGTCGACCAGCCGCTTCCAGCAGGTGGTCAACGGTGGCAGCGGGTTCACCCCGAAACAGCTCGACGACGTACGCCGGGTGACTGCCGCCTTCCCCGACCAGACAAGCGTCGACTACCTGCGCACCCTCGGCGTCCGCGACGTGGTGGTGCTGCGGGACCAGATCGTCGGTACGCCGTGGGAGGTGACAGTGGACGCCCCGGTCGACCAGTTGGGCATCACCCGCCAGCAGGTCGGCAACGCCGTGGTGTTTCGTCTCTGAGCTGGGTTGCGGGTGTTCGTCGCTGAGATGGGTTGCGGTGGGGTCTGCGGGGAGCCCAGCCGGCTCCGGGCGGTCAGGCTTGATCCCTGCGCCGGCTGGGCTCCCCGCAGACCTGACGGGCGCACGGCCGTCTTGGACTTGCGCGTCTGACTGACGGGCGCTTGCCGTCTTGGAATTGCGCGTCTGGGGTGGGGTGTCAGGCGGGGGTGGGGGCTGGTGCTGGTTCGGGGGTGGGGGTTTTGCGGCGCAGTTTGGTGAGCCAGGGAGTGTCGGGGGCGCCGTCGAGGACGCCGCCGTCGGGGTCGTCGGGATAGGTCCGGCGGACGGCGTCGCGCTCCGGGTGCAGGATGTCCTTGACGATCAGGACGCACAGCACGACCACCGTGCCGAGCCGCAGCGACGAGGCGAGCACGAAGACTCCCTCGGGGAAGATCGGGCGGCTGGTGGCCGAGCCGAGCAGTTCGCCGTAGAAGGCGGCGAAGTAGCACACCTCGGCGAGTTGCCAGGCGAGGAAGGCCCCCCAGCGCGGTCGGGCGAGCACCGCGAGCGGCAGCAGCCAGAGCACGAACTGCTGGGACCAGACCTTGCTGAAGATCAGGAAGGCGGCCACCACCAGGAAGGCGAGCTGGGCCAGCCGGGGCCGGCGGGGTGCCCGCAGGGTCAGCACGGCCACCCCGATGCAGGCCAGCCCGAACAGGGCGTACGACAGGTTGTTGAGGGTCGGGATGTTGGCGTTCAGCCACTGGAACGGACCCTGGTCCCCCGGGTTGCCGGCGTTCACCTTGCCGTCCAGGTACCGCCCGATATACCAGAGCGTGCCCCAGTCGATGGGCCGGGTGGTGTTCAGCTCGAAGAACCGACCCCAGTTGTCCGGGTGCCGGATCGCCGTGGGCAGGTTCACCGCGACCAGCGCGACCAGGCCGGTGGCGACGGCGGTGAGCGCGGGCCGCAGCCGACCCGCACGCAGGGCGAGGATCAGGATCGGGCCGAACAGGAACAGCGGCCACATCTTCGCCGCGCCACCCAGGCCGAGCAGCACGCCGGCCAGGACGGGTTGTCGTCTCGCCCAGGCGGCCAGCCCGAGCGCGGCCAGCCCGATGGCGAGGAAGTCCCAGTTGACGGTGGCGGTGAGGAACAGCGCCGGGGCCAGGGCGAAGAGTGCCGCGTCCCAGGGTCGTCGGCGGCGTAGGGAGAGGATCACCGCGGCGGTGGCGACGGCGAGCGCGCTGAGGGCCAACGCGTTGGCGTTGTAGAACCACCGCCCCTGGTTGATCGTCGGGTCGTCGACGCCGAGGGCGTGCACCGGCAGGCCGAGCGCGCCCATCATGTAGCCGGTGAGCACCGGATACTCGACCGGGTGGTCGCGGTACGGGACCTTGCCCTCGTTCAGGCCCTCGGCGTAATAGAGGGCCAGCACGTCGGTGTAGCACATCCGGGTGTACTGGATGTTGTTCTGCCAGGCGCCATTCTGGCAGGGCGCCTTCTGCACCCAGTGCAGGGCGAGGGTCAGGCAGGCCAGGGCCAGCACGATCCGGGCCGCCGTCCAGAACCGACTCTCCCGGCCGGCGGGCCGGTCGAGGGCGACGGCGTGGTCGCCGAGCGGCCCGCCGATCGCCTCGGCGGCGCCCCGGACGAAGCCGTCCGAGCGGGACGGGTGGTCGCTGGTCCCGGCGTCGTCGATGCCGGCCGTCGGCTGGTTGCTCATGAGAAAGCATCCTGCCCTATGAATGGCTTGCGGACGAGGAGCAGGTTCCGGTCGGGTGCCCCGTTCGCCGGCAACGACCGTCCGGAGCCGCCGGACTGGCCGGGAACGCCGCCGCCGGCGACCGCAGGTTCGCGGGTCGCCGGCAGCAGCATCGATGGTCGTCGGTACGAAGTTCCGGTCAGTCCCGGGTGCGCGGGGTCGGCAGGATGCCGCCGCCGTTTCCGCCACCGTTGTTCGGACCACCGGGCAGGTTCGGGTTGGGCGGGTTCAGCGGATTGCCACCCGGATTGCCGCCCTGGTTCCCGCCTTGGTTCCCGCCTTGGTTCCCACCCTGATTGCCACCTTGGTTGCCGCCCTGGTTGCCGCCCTGGTTGCCGCCGCCGAGCTGGCAGAGCAGGTCGCCGGGGTTACAGTTCGGCGTGTTCGGCGCCGTGGGCGGCGGCGGAGGCGGCGGAGGCGGGGTTCCGTTGCCGGACTCCGGGTCGCCGACGTTCGCGGCCGGCGGGAAGTCCAGCTTGTCCTCGCCCTTGAGCGCGCCGTTCATGACCCGTTCCCAGATCTCGCCGGGCATGGTCGCACCGCTGATCTTGGTGCCGTCGTTCAGCTTGATCGCTTCCCGCTTGCCCTTGTTGCCCACCCAGACGGCGGTGGCGAGCTGCGGGGTGTACCCGATGGTCCAGGCGTCACCGTTCTGGTCGGTGCCCTCCTTGAGCTCCCAGGTACCGGTCTTGGCGGTCGCCTTCCGGCCGTCCGCAAGGGTGTGGTTGATCCGGCCCGGGTAGTCCTTCAGCACGTCGGTCACGTCGGCGACCACGTCCGGGTTGATCCGCTTCTGCGGCTTGAGCTGCTCGCCGCCGAGCTTCTCCCACTTGCCGGTCTCCTTGTTCTGCTTCTCGGCGGAGATCAGGAAGTGGGCCTTGTTGTAGATGCCCTTGTTGGCGAAGGTGGCGATGCCGTTGGCGTGGTCGAGCACGGTGATCGGGTACTGGCCGTAGGCGACCACGTGGTAGAAGGGGTCGGGCGCCAGGTCGGTGGCCTTCTCCTTGGTCAGGTCGTGCCCCTTGGGCGGGCTCACGTTGGTCTGCCACATCATGCCGACCCCGGCCTTGGCCGCCATGTCGACGATCTTGTCGGGCCCGATGTCCAGGCTGACGTGGTAGAAGGGCACGTTCAGCGACTTCAACGTCGACTCCCGCAGCGTGCACGAGTCACCGCAAGTGGGATTGTCGGTACCGGCATTGCTGACCCGGAACTTCACGCCCTCCGGGGTGAACGCCCGGCCCTTCCAACGCGACTCGACCGACTTGCCGGCCTCCAGCGCCGCCGCCAGGGTGTAGATCTTGAAACTGGAGCCGGGCGAGTGGCCGCCTGTGATGTTGCCGTTGGTGTCGGTGTTCGTGCCGGCATAGTCGGTGCCGGTGCCGTCGTCGCCACCGTAGTAGCCGAGCACCCGGCCGTTGCGCGGGTCGATGGAGACCACCGCGGCCATCAGGTTCTTCCGGGAGCCGTCCAACTCGGAACCCTTGGTGCTGCGCTGGGCGGCGCCGGTGACGGCCTTCTGCACCTTGTTGTCGATGGTGGTCCGGATCCGGTAACCACCCTCGCGGAGCATCGCCGAGCAGCGCGGCTTACGCTCGGTCGCCTCGGCGTCGTTGTCGGTGCAGAGTTTCTTCTCCCGCATCTCCGCCGAGACGTAGTTGATCACGTTGCCGATCGGGGTGTTGACCCCGAACTTGACGCCGGACCGGGACTCCTTCGGGGTCTGCAACGTCTTGGTCGGGTACTCCGTCGGATGGGCCGGCCGGTTCGGTGCGTCGACCCAGTGCATCTCGATCATGTTCTTGACGACGTAGTCCCACCGCTCCTTGGCCTCGGCGGGGTTGAGCGCCGGGTCGTAACCCTTGTGGGTGGCGCTCGGCTCCGGCTGCTTGATCAGGGCGGCGAGCACGGCGGCCTCGGCCACGTCGATCTTCGAGACCGACTTGCCGAAGTACGTCTGCGCCGCCGCCTCGATGCCGTACGCGTTGCGACCGAAGTAGATGGTGTTGAGGTAGTGCTCCATGATCTGTTCCTTGGTGAACTGATCGTTGAGCTTGGAGGCCACGATCGCCTCCTTCACCTTCCGCGCGTACGAGTCGTCCTGGAGGTTCTCGTAGGCGTTGCGGGCGTACTGCTGGGTGATCGTCGAGGCACCCTGCTTGTCGCCGTTGGAGAGGTTGTTCCAGGCGGCACGGGCGATGCCCTTGTAGTCGACGCCGGCGTGCTCGTAGAAGTTCTTGTCCTCCGCCGCCGCGACCGCGTCCCGCATGTGCTGCGGGATCTGGTTGATCGAGACGAAGGTGCGGTTCTGCTCGCCCACCTTGGCGATGACCGTCTTGTTGTCGCTGGCGTAGATGGTGGTGGCGAGCGGCAGCTTGATCTGGTTCGGCAGCACCACGGTGGTGGAGTAGTAGGTGAACCCGACCACGCCGAGCCCGGCGAGCATGACGAAGACCGCGAAGCCGGCGATCAGCAGGTTGATCCGCTTGCGCCGCTTGGCCCGCGCCATCGCGTCCGGGTCACCCGGTCCGCGTCCGCGTCCACCGCCGGTACCTCCGCCGTAACCACGACCCGGCCCGTTGGGGCCACCCGGGCCGCCCGGCCCGCCGCCGACCTGCGCGACGCCGGCCCGCGCCACCGAGGCCCGCCCGGCGGAGCCGACCGAGGCCGCACCGACGCTGGCCCGGCCGGCGGAAGCCGTCCCGACGCTGGCCCGGCCGGCCGGGCCGCCCGCCGGGGAGACCGGCACCGAGGCACGACCCGGGCCCCCCCACCCCGACGCCGCCGGGGAGACCGGCACGGAGGCACGCCCCGGCCCGGCCGGGGAGACCGGCACCGAGGCACGACCCGGGCCGGCCCGGCCGACCGAGGCAGAGCCGGCCGCACCGCCCGTTCCGCGCGGCGGGGGTACCGCCGCCGAGGCCCGTCCGGTGGGCGCGGCACCGCCTACCGAGGCGCGGCCGGTCGAGGCTGCGCCCCGGGCGTCACCGCCCCGTCGGGGGTACGCGTCGTCCGGCCCCGGGCCGGGGCCGCCGTTCGAACCCGGTACCTGGGCCCGCGCACGCGGGGAACTGGGATCGCCGTACGAGTTCATTCCTCACACCCTGCCGGTCGCGGTGGGACGCGGGGGCGCCACCACCGGGTTGCCGTGAGTTGACACACGCGCCATGAGGCCGGGGAGGGGCCGGGGACGCGCTGCAATTTCCACATCAATCGGGCCATTCAGGCCGATGGGCTGCCGGTCGCGGTGTCTGTGTCGTACGACACCGGAGTCGACCGGATCAGCAGGCTTCACCGTTGCGCCTCTCGCCTTCGCCCCTGGGTCGCAGCGGTGGCGACCTCCGCCGCGCCCTGCTCCGAACCGTCCTCGGCCAACCCGTCCCGGCCGAGCAGGAACTGCTCGACGAGGTGGTTCCAGTCACAGCCGGGGCACACCTCCACCACGAAGACCTGGAACTCACCCAACGTCATCGCCAGCACGGGCAGCTCGGCCAATGTGCGTGCCTGGCCGGCGGACTGCCGGAGCTCGTCCCCGTAAATGTAGTGGACGTGGATCAGGTTCTCGCTCCGGCAGATCGGACACCGCTGGTCTGTCGGTTCCCCGTGGAAGCGGGCCGCGTTCTTCAGGTAGGGCGAGGCGTCGCAGACGTCGTAGGTGCCGACCCGCCCGGCGAGCAGCTCACGCAGCACTGCTCGCTTCTGCAGCGAGTAGTCGACCACCTGACGAGACGTACGCATGCGGCAAAGGGTACGCGTTCCGACCGGGCGGGGCGACCACCGTCACGATGCGTGAACAGGTTGGCGCGCAGCGGGGGTTTGCCCGGACGGCAGTTGAGGTACTAACGTGCGATGTATCGGTCCGATACATCGAGGCGGTTAACGCTCCGTCCCGAGGGTAAGGAAAGGGTGGCCCGTGCTCGAACTCGCCATCCTCGGCCTCCTCCAGGAGGCCCCGATGCACGGCTACGAACTCCGCAAGGAGCTCGCCGCCAAGCTCGGCGCCATCCGGGCGGCGATCAGCTACGGCTCGCTCTACCCGACCCTGCGCAGGTTGCAGGCGGCGGGCTGGATCACCGAAGCCGCCGACGCACCGGCCACCGCCGAGGAGGTTCCCGCGCTGACCAGCCGACGGGGTCGGGTGGTCTACAAGATCACTGCGGAGGGCAAGGAACGCTTCGCCCAACTGATCGCGCAGGCCGGGCCCGAGACGTACGACGACACGGGCTTCGGCGTGCACTTCGCGTTCTTCGCCCGCACCGACCAGGCGACCCGCCTGCGCATCCTGGAGGGTCGCCGCCGCACGATCGAGGAACGTCGCGAAGGCCTTCGTGACGTGCTGGGCCGGGCAGCCGAGCGCCTCGACGCGTACACCCTGGAACTGCAACGCCACGGGCTCGACGCCTGCGAGCGTGAGGTCCGCTGGCTGGAGGAGCTCATCGCCAACGAGCGCTCCGGCCGTACCCCGACCGTCCCGCGACCCGGGGCGGCCGGCAATCGACGAGACAACGACAGCCCGCCTCCACCTGGCGAGTCCAGGGAAGAGCGGCCGTGATGAAGAAGAAGGAGGCAGACGCTATGGGCTCCGTCCGCGTCGCCATCGTCGGTGTGGGTAACTGCGCCTCGTCCCTCGTACAGGGCGTGGAGTACTACCGCAACGCCGACCCGAACGACCGCGTCCCGGGTCTCATGCACGTCACCTTCGGCGACTACCACGTATCGGACGTGGACTTTGTCGCGGCGTTCGACGTGGACGCCAAGAAGGTCGGCATGGACCTCGCGGAGGCGATCGTCGCCAGCGAGAACAACACCATCAAGCTCTGCGACGTGGCACCCACCGGCATCAGCGTCCAGCGCGGCCCGACCTTCGACGGCCTGGGCCAGTACTACCGCGAGATCATCGAGGAGTCCGACGCCGAGCCGGTCGACGTGGTCAAGGCGCTGCGCGACGCCCAGGTCGACGTGGTCGTCTGCTACCTGCCTGTCGGTTCCGAGCAGGCGGCGAAGCACTACGCCCAGGCCGCGATCGACGCCGGCTGCGCCTTCGTCAACGCGCTGCCGGTCTTCATCGCCTCCGACCCCCAGTGGGCGCAGAAGTTCACCGACGCCGGTCTGCCGATCGTCGGTGACGACATCAAGAGCCAGGTCGGCGCCACCATCGTGCACCGCGCGCTGGCGAAGCTGTTCGAGGACCGCGGGGTCGAGCTGCTGCGCACGTACCAGCTCAACTTCGGCGGCAACATGGACTTCATGAACATGCTGGAGCGCAACCGGCTGGTCTCGAAGAAGATCTCGAAGACCCAGTCGGTGACGTCCCAGATCCCGCACGAGATGGTCAAGAGCGACGTGCACATCGGCCCGTCGGACCACGTGCCGTGGCTGGACGACCGCAAGTGGGCGTACATCCGCCTGGAGGGCCGGTCCTTCGGTGACACCCCGCTCAACGCCGAGCTGAAGCTCGAGGTGTGGGACTCGCCGAACTCCGCAGGCGTCATCATCGACGCAGTCCGGGCCGCCAAGATCGCCCTGGACCGCAAGATCGGCGGCCCGATCCTCTCGGCCTCGTCCTACTTCATGAAGTCCCCGCCGGTGCAGTACGCCGACCACGACGCGCACGCCGCCGTCGAGAACTTCATCACCGGCGACATCGAGCGCTGACGCTCCACCGCCACCGCGCGGTCGAGCACCAGAACCAGACGTCGAGGGCCAGGTCCGTACGGACCTGGCCCTCGACGTTCACCCCGAACGCTCCTCCAGGTACGACGCCAGCCGACGGCAGAGATCCTCCTCGGCAAAATCGCGCTGGTTCCAGGATGTAGTGGCCTTCCGGCGACCACCAGACCACTACATCCTGGTCAACACCGTTGCGTTAACGCCGTGGACGGCTGGTCAACCCGGGACAGGAAGTGCCCGATCGGGGAGCGAGGTGGGCCCGCTTGGCGATCATGGAGTGGTGGTGCCGACTTTGGGGGTTCCACGGGTGTTCTGTCACCCACCACAACTCCATGATCGGCGAGGCAGCGGTGGTCGACGAACAGCCGTTCCACCTAACGCAACGGTGTTGACATCCTGGTTCGAGCGTGATATCGGCCTCGGGCCGCCCGGGTCCCGCGCGATCTCGGCCCCGGGCGGAAGTGACCCCGGGCGTCGGTGCCCCGAGCGCGGCTCCGGGCTGCCTGACGGCTGGTTGTCACGACCAGGCGCGGCGCAGGGCGACACCTGCTTCCAACTCCAGCAACGTGACCTTGCGGGGCAGCCCGCCACCGAAGCCGACCAGCTTCCCGCCCGCGCCCACGATCCGGTGACAGGGGACGATCACCGGGACCGGGTTGCGGTTGCAGGCCACCCCGACCGCCCGCGCCGCGCCCGGGTCGCCGACCCGCCGGGCCACCTCGCCGTAGGTGAGTGTCTCCCCGTACGGGATGCGGGTCATCTCACGCCACACGGCACGCTCGAACTCGGAGCCGCGCGGCATCACCACCGGCACGGAGAACCCGGTCAGCTCACCGGCGAAGTACGCCCGCAGCTCCGTGACCGCCTGACCAGCCAGCGTGTCGCCGGGCTCGTCGTCGGCCGAGGTGACCCGGCCGAAGTGCGTGCCACAGACCGCCGTCCCGTCGGTGGCCACGGAGAAGTCCCCGATCGGCGAGTCCAGCACGGTCCAACGCATGCCGGCCATTCTTCCCGCCCCACCGGGCCACCTGGCCACCGCCCGGCCCTCAGCTCCCGTACGAGATGCTCCACTGTCTGCCGTCGAAGACGGCCTTCGCGCTGTTCATGCCGTCGGGATACGTCACCTGCGCCGGTGTGGTGGGTTCGGAGACGTCGATCACTTCGCTGACCGAACGGACGGCGCTGTCACCCCGAAATGATCACGCGGGACGTTGCGTCGGGTCGCTACCGTGCAGGTCGTGGCCACGGGGACGCTCATCTTTCTGATCATCGGTGGGGCGGGCGTCGGCGTGCTGGCGCTGGCCCTGCTCGGCGGCGAAATCCTCCATTTCGGTCATCCCGACGTCGACGGTCCGGTCTCCGTCGAGGCGGTCGCCGGCTTCCTCGGCGCGTTCGGCTTCGGCGCGGCCATCGTCAACGAACTGCTCGGCGGGCGTACCCCGGGGATGATCGCGGCGGCGGTCGGCGGGGGCGTGCTCGCCGCCGTGCCCACCGCGTGGCTGGCGGGCCGACTGACCCGGGCGGCGCGCAACATGCGCACCGACGCCACCCCCACCCGGGACGACCTGGTCGGCGCGCTCGGCCTGGTGGTCACCCCGATCCCGACCGGCGGCTACGGCGAGGTGCGGGTACGCGTCGCCGGCCAGCCGGTGAAACTCAACGCCCGTGCCGACGAGCCCATCCCGCTCGGTGCGCAGATCTTCGTGGTGCAGACGCTGAGCGAGACCAGCGTGCACGTCGAGACCTACTGACCCTCTTCTCGCAGAGACGGAACCACCATGCCTCTCCTCATCGCCATCGGCGGCGCGGTCGTCCTCGCCCTCGTCCTCGTGATGTTCGTGCTCTCCCGGATCAAGGTGGCCGGCCCGAACGAGGCGTTCATCGTCACCGGCCGCAAGGGCCGGACCACGCAGACCGCCGACGGCGGTCGGTCCACCGACAACTCCGGCCAGAAGGTCGTCCTCGGCGCGTCGGTCTTCGTGCTGCCGGTGGTGCAGAAGCTCCAGTCGCTCGACCTGTCCAGCCGCCGCATCGACGTCGGCATCCGGGGCGCGGTCAGCAAGCAGGGCATCCGGGCCGACCTGCACGGCGTCGCCATCGTCAAGGTCGGCGGCACCGAGGACGCGATCCGCGCCGCCGCCCAGCGGTTCCTGCACCAGCAGGACGAGATCGACAACTTCACCCGGGAGGTGCTGGCCGGCGCGCTGCGCTCGATCGTCGGCAGGCTCACCGTCGAGGAGGTCATCCGGGACCGGGCCGCGTTCGCCAACGCGGTCGCCGAGGAGGCCGAGCACTCGATGACCAACCAGGGGCTGGTGCTCGACACCTTCCAGCTCCAGGACATCCTCGCCGAGGGGTCGTACCTGCAGGACCTGGGTCGGCCGGAGGCGGCCCGGGTGCTCAAGGACGCGGCCATCGCCGAGGCCCGCGCCCGGCAGCAGGCCGAGCAGGAGCGGCTGCTGGCCGAGGAGGCGATCGCCGAGGCGAACCGGAACCTGTCGCTGAAGCAGGCGGGCATCCAGGCCGAGATCGACGCGGCGAAGGCGAAGTCGGCGGCGGCCGGGCCGCTCGCCCAGGCCGAGCGGGACCAGGCGATCCTCTCCGAGCAGCAGAAGGTGGCCGAGCGTAACGCCGAGCTCAAGCAGCGTCAGCTCGACACCGAGGTCCGCAAGCCGGCCGACGCGGCCCGGTACAAGGTGGAGCAGGAGGCCGAGGCGTCCCGCAACGCGGCGGTGCTGAGCGCGGACGCGCAGCGGCAGGCCACCATCGCCGCCGCCCAGGCCTCCGCCGAGCAGGCCCGGCTCACCGGTGAGGGTGAGCGGGCCCGCCGGGCGGCGCTGGCCGAGGCGAACGCGATCGAGGGTGCCAAGGAGGGCGAGGCCGAGCAGCGTCGACGGTCCGCGATCGCCGAGGCGGTCGAGCGGGAGGGTCAGGCCGAGGCCACCGCCATTCTGGCCCGGGGCCAGGCCGAGGCCGACGCGATGGCCCGCAAGGCCGAGGCGTTCGCCGCGTACGGCGAGGCGGCCGTGCTGGACCTGCTGGTCCGGGTGCTGCCGCAGGTGGTCGAGGCGGCCAGCGCCCCGATCGGCGCTATCGACAAGCTGACGGTGATCTCCACCGACGGGGCGTCCTCGCTTACCAAGTCGGTCGCCGGGAACGTGGCCCAGGGCCTCCAGCTCGGCTCCGACCTCACCGGCATCGACCTGCCGGCCCTGCTCGCCAAACTGGGCTCGGCGTCGACCGGGTCCCCGGCCAACGGCAGGCCGCCGGTCGACGGCAGCGCGGTCGAGACCCGCTGACCCACGCCGAAGGGGCCGTCCGGATTCCGGGCGGCCCCTTTCGCGTACGTCAGCGCAGGCCCTGGTCGTGGGCCCAGCGGAGCAGTTCCGCCTCGGCCTCGTCGCGGTCGAGCGGGCCGCGTTCCAGGCGCAGCTCCTTGAGGTGCTGCCAGGCCCGGCCGACAAGCGGACCCGGCGGTACGCCGAGCAGCTCCATGATCGCGTTGCCGTCCAGGTCGGGCCGGACCCGGGCCAGGTCCTCCTCGGCGGCGATCCGGGTGATCCGCTCCTCCAGCGCGTCGTAGTCGGCGGCGAGCTGGGCGGCCTTGCGCCGGTTACGGGTGGTGCAGTCCGAGCGGGTCAGCTTGTGCAGCCGGGTCACCAGGTCACCGGCGTCGGTGACATACCGGCGGACGGCCGAGTCGGTCCACTCGCCCCGGCCGTAGCCGTAGAACCGCAGGTGCAGGCCGACCAGCTTGGTGACCTGGGCGGTGACGTCCTTCGGGTAGCGCAGGGCCTTCATCCGGGCCTTGGTCAACCGGGCGCCGACCACCTCGTGGTGGTGGAAGCTGACCCGGCCGTCCGACCCGACCGCCTTGGTGGCCGGCTTGCCCACGTCGTGCATGAGCGCGGCCATCCGGAGCACGAAGTCACAGCCGTCCGTCTCGTACGACACCGCGTTGCTGACCACGGTCAACGTGTGCTCGTAGACGTCCTTGTGCTGGGCGTGCTCGTCGATGGTCAGCTTGAGACCGGTCAGCTCGGGCAGGAACCGGTCGGCCAGCCCGGTGTCGACGAGCAGCCGCAGCCCGGTGATCGGGTCGACGCCGCAGAGCAGCTTGGTGAACTCGTCGCGGATCCGCTCGGCGGTGATCCGGTCCAGGTCGGCGGACATCGCGGTCATCGCGGTACGCACGTCGGGGTGGACGGCGAAGCAGAGCTGGGCGGCGAACCGGGCGGCCCGCAGCATCCGCAGCGGGTCGTCGCCGAACGACTCGGCCGGTGTGCCAGGGGTACGGATGATCCTGGCGGCCAGGTCGTCCAGCCCGCCGTACGGGTCGGTGAACCGGTGCTCGGGGAGGCTGACCGCCATCGCGTTGACGGTGAAGTCACGCCGCTTCAGGTCGTCGGTGAGGTTGGTGCCGTACTCGACGACCGGGTTGCGGCTGACCTGGTCGTACGCCTCGGCGCGGAAGGTGGTGACCTCCAGCCGGAGGCCGTCGCGCTGGCAGCCGATGGTGCCGAACTCCCGACCGGTCTCCCAGATCGCCTCGGCCCAGCCCTTGATGATCCCCAGCGTCTGGTCGGGGTGGGCGTCGGTGCAGAAGTCCAGGTCGTCGCCGAGCCGACCGAGCAGGGCGTCGCGCACCGACCCACCCACCAGGTGCAGCTCGTGACCGGCGCGGGCGAACCGGCGGCCCAGCTCGTCGGCGACCGGGGAGACGCGGAGCAGTTCGGCGACGGCGTTGCGCTGCGCGGCGGTCAACTCACGGCGCTCGGCGGCCTGGGGTGCGGAGGCTTCGGACATGGGATCGCCAGCCTATCGGGCGGGGACGGGGACCGATCCGCCGGGCGCGGGTGTCCGGTCCGGGTTGACTATGGTCATGGACGTGCGGACCGGTTCCGGCTCCGACGTAATTCCCGGGAGGCTGGAGATGAGCGGCGGGCTCTACCGCAGCGCGAACGCCGCGCAGGGTGACGACGGTCTCCGGCCGTACGACGGGGCGACGTTCATCTCCGCCGATCCGCTGAACCAGCCGGGGGTGGAGGCGACCGCGCCGCCGCAGGAGGTGGTCGCCGAGACCAGCGCCGCGGCGAACAGCGCGGTGATGGCGGTGGGCAGCCTGGTCAGCCGGGGTACCGGCTTCGTCCGCAACCTGATGATCGGCGCCGCGCTGGGCAGCGCGGTCGGCGACGCGTTCACCACCGCCCAGTTCCTGCCCAACCAGGTGTACGAGTTCCTGCTCGGCGGCGTGCTGACCAGCGTGCTGATCCCGGTGCTGGTCCGCCGGCGCAAGGCCGACCCGGACCGGGGCGAGGCGTACGCCCAGCGGCTGTTGACCCTCGCGGTGCTGGCCCTCGCGGTCACCGTGGTCCTCGCCCTGCTGCTGGCCTCGACCCTGACCACGCTCTACGCCGGCGGCAAGAACGCGGCCTACACCGGCCTGGTCACCAACCTGTCCTACCTGATGCTGCCGATGTTGTTCTTCACCGGCGTCAGCGCGTTGATCGCCGCGGTGCTGAACACCCGGGGTCACTTCGCCGCCCCGATGTGGGCGCCGATCCTCAACAACCTGGTCGTCATCGGCACCTTCGGCCTCTACATCGCGGTGTACGGCGCGAAGGCGCTGGGTCCGGAGGGCATCGGTTGGGACCGGATCCTGCTGGTCGGCGGGGGCACCCTGCTCGGCGTGGCGGTGCAGGCCGCCGGGCTGCTGCCGGCGCTGCGCAAGGTGGGTTTCCGGTGGAAGCTGCGGTTCGACTTCCGGGAGCTGGGGCTGCGCGAGCTGGCCCGGCTCGGCGGCTGGATGTTCTGCTACGTCGCGGTCAACCAGCTCGGTCTCTTCGTGGTGGTCAACCTGCTCACCAGGGCCGCCGGTGGTGACGAGAACAATGCCGGCCTGCTGATCTACAACAACGTCTTCCTGCTGCTGATGATGGCGCACGGCATCATCGCCGTCTCGATCATCACGGCGCTGATGCCCCGGATGAGCGCCGCCGCCGCCGAGGGCCGGTTCGCCGACGTGACCGCCGACCTGTCCCGGGGCACCCGGATGGTGACGGCGGTGCTCGCCCCGATCGCGGTCTGCTACGCGGTGCTGGCCGGCCCGATCTCGGTGGTGGTCTTCCAGTACGGCGCGTTCACCGGCGACAACGCGCTGGCCACCTCGCTGGTGCTGCTGGTCGCCGCGCTGGGTCTGGTGCCGTTCGCGATCAGCCAGCTGTTCACCTTCGCCTTCTACGCGCTGCCGGACACCCGGACCCCGGCCCTGGTCAACATCCCGGTGGTGATCCTGCGGGTGGCGGTCCAGATCGGGGTCTTCGTCGCTTTCTCGGCCACCTTCGCGGCGGCGGGCATGATGCTCGGCAACGCCGTCTCGTACGTGGCGGCGGCGGTGATCTCGGCGATGCTGCTCCGGCCCCGGGTGGGCCGGATCGGGCTGGGCCGGATCATGCGGACCATGGGCAAGGTGGTGGTGGCGGCGCTGGGCGCGGCGCTGGTCGGCCTGCTGGTGGTCAACCTGCTCCCCGGCGATCCGGGCAACCTGAGTTGGACGGCGGCGGCGCTGCGGCTGGTCCTCGGCGGCGCGGTGATCGGCGGGACGTACCTCGGCCTGGCCATGGTGCTGCGGATCGGCGAGATCACCGAGGTGGTCGGGATGGTCCGCCGACGACTCGGCCGCTGATCCGCTGGCCGCGGGCGCGACGCCGGGCAGAGGACACGCAGGGTGAACGAGGATCACCAGCCTGGGGACACGCCTGTGGATAACTCGGTGATCCCCGGGTCAGCCACCGTAAGGGCCTGTGGATAACCAGCCGTACGGTTGAGCATGTGCGGCCGTTCGGGGGGAACCTGACCGACCGCCACCGGGTTGTCACGGGCGGGTCGGCCCGGAGGTCGGCGACTTGCGACAGGCGTCTAGATTGGCCAGTACATGTGCCGGCAACGCGGACGAGAGTGACCGTAAACGGACGTAATCCGCCATATACGACAGCTCGTCGCGCGCGGCGGGAAGATGACATGTCGGGATGACGGGCGGTCCGGGTAAGGTCGCTGTCGACGGACACGGTAGGTGGCCGACGCCTCGCGTCGACGCCGCCGGTCGGTTCCATCGACGGCGGAGCGGGAAGCCACATGCCCAGCAGCGCGGGTCCATCGATCGACACGATCACCGAGGGAGGACGGGTGACCCAGGTCGGCGAGGGTCAGGAGGCGGAGGAAACTGCTCCTCCCATCATGACCTTCGGTGCTCCCACAGCCGGTGAGATCCTCGCCGAGCGGTACGAGCTGGTCGAGCACATCAACAACGACAGTGCCGGGCGCCTGGTCTGGCGGGGGGTCGACGTCATCCTGCGCCGACCCGTGGCGGTCGTGCTCCGCTACCCGGGTGGTGAGTCCGCCACCGAGATGCTCCAGGCGGCGGTGGCCGCCAGCCGGGTCATCCACCCCAACCTGGTCGGCGTCTACGACGCCATCGACGAGGACGTCCGGGCGTACGTCGTCCGGGAGTGGGTCGACGGCAGATCACTGCGTGAACTGGTCGCCGACGGGCCGTTGGACCCGGCCCGCGCCACCGCCATCGGCAACGCCGTCGCCAGCGCCATCGCCGCCGTGCACGCCACCGGGATGGTCCACGGCAACGTGCACCCGGGCACCGTGATGATCAGCGACGACGGCCGGGTGGTGCTGGCCGACGCCCGCACCGACGGCGAGGACAGCCAGGAAGCCGACATCCGCGCGGTGGGCGGCATCCTCTACTTCGCCCTCACCGGGCACTGGCCGCACGCCGAGGCCCCGCTACGCGGCGCGACCGCCGGCCACGGCCGGGCTGGCATCCCGGACGCCGTCCGCGACGCCAGCGGAGCAATCGCCGCCCCCCGGCAGGTCCGGGCCGGTGTGCCGGCGTACCTCGACGACCTGACCATGGACCTGCTCGACGCCGAGATCGCCCCGCCGTCGTCGGACGTGCTCTCCGCCGAGCTGAGCCGGCTCGACATCCCCGCCGAGGACCACTTCCTCGACCAGACCGGCACCATCCGGTTCACCGCGGACGGGGTGGAGGACCGCTCGCCGCTCGCCGCCGCGGGCGGCCGGAAGGTCGCGATCGGCATCGCCGGTCTGCTGGCGGTCGCCCTGGTCGGCCTGCTCATCGGCATCGCCACCCTGGGCCGCGACGACAGCCCGGAGACCGAGCCGGTGGCCCGTCCCTCCACCAGCGCCCCGGCCGGCGACGCCACCCCGGCCCCCGTCGTACGCAAGCTGGCCATCCAGGACATCCGGATCATCGACCCGGACAGTCGGCAGCGCAACGAGCTGGGTGACGCCGAGAAGATGATGGACGGCGACGAGAACAAGGGTTGGGAGACCGACACCTACTACTCGGCCAACTTCAGCAACTACAAGAAGGGCATGGGGGTCTGGATCGACCTCGGTGCCCAGCACACGGTCAAGTCACTCACCGCCACCCTGTCGGATTCCGGTGTCTCTGCCGCGTTGTTCACCGGCACCGGTGACTTCCCGTCCAGCTCGCAGGGCGACAAGGACCTGGTCAAGGGCTTCAAGACGCGGATCGGCCAGCCGTTCGAGCAGCACGACGGCACCAAGATGGCCTTCGACGGCTTCGACCCCGAGCAGAAATACCAGTACCTGCTTTTCTGGATCACCGAGCTGCCCTCCACCGAGCGGGGCTTCAAGCTGGGCGTCCAGGAGATCTCGGTCCAGGGATCGTGATCCGCCGGCCGCGACCCCGTCACCGCCCCTGCCGGACGTGGTGATGGTCGGTCGCGGCGGGCACCCGGCCGACCCGCCGCACGGCGGGTCGGCGGTCGTGGTGCCGCACGCCGACACCACCGACCTGGACCTGCTCCGTGCCCACGTGGCCGGTGACCGGGACGCCTTCACCGAACTGTTCCACAGGCACCGCGACCGGCTCTGGGCGGTGGCCCTGCGGACCGTGGGCGACCGGGAGGAGGCGGCGGACGCCCTCCAGGACGCGCTGCTCTCCGCCCACCGCGCCGCCGGCCGGTTCCGGGGAGATTCCGCCGTCACCACCTGGCTGCACCGGATCGTGGTCAACGCCTGCCTGGACCGGATCCGCCGCCGGCAGGCGCACCCCACCGTCCCGCTGCCCGACGGCAACCGCACCGACGAGCCCGGTCGGACCGGTGGCGTCGAACCGGCCGCCCCGACCACCGACCACGACACCGCCCTGGTGGTACGCCAGGCGCTGGCCGGGCTGCCGGTCGAGCAACGGGCCGCGCTGATCCTGGTCGACGTGCAGGGCTACCCGGTGGCCGAGGTCGCCCGGATCCTCGGCGTGGCCGAGGGCACGGTGAAGAGTCGCTGCGCCCGGGGCCGGGCCCGGCTGGCCCTGGTGCTCGGGCACCTGCGCACCGGCGGCGACGGGCCGACGTCCCGCCCTGCCGGTACCGGTCCGGCAGGGGTGTCCGCACCCGGCGACTCCCTCCGGACGGGTCGGGACGTTTCCGACGTCACACCCGGGAACCGGCAGCCGGCCGACGGCGTCCGATCGGGGTCGGGGCAGGCCCGGCGGGGCGCCATCCAGGAGGAGACGTGACGGGCCGCAGGTTCAGTGAGGTCGACCACGACCTGCTCGCCGACTATCTGGGCGGGGCACTGGACGGCACCCCGGAGCAGACAGTCGTCGCCCGCCTGGTGGCCGAGGACGCCACCTGGGCCGACGCGTACGCCGTGCTCGCCCCCGCCGTGGCCCGGGTGCACGACGAGTTGACAGGTTGGGGTGCCACCGCGCCGGAGATGCCTCCGGCCGTGGTGGAGCGGCTCACCGCCGTACTCGCCGGTGCCGGCCCGGCCACCGCCGTGCCCACCGACACCGACACCGAGGTAGCCGACCAGCCCGGGCGACCGGCCAGGGTCGGTGCTCCGGTGCCGGCGCAGCCGGGCGGTCGGCGTACCCCGGGCAACCGGATCGGTGACGGACGGGCCGATCCGTCCGGCCCCGGCCGTCGGCGGCGCTGGGTGCGGCTCGCCGGGCCGGTCAGCCTCGCCACGGCGGCGCTGGTCACGGTGGGAATCGGCGTGGCCAATCTGCTCGACGGCTCTGCCGGCCAGGACTCGCCCGCCTCGACGATGGCCGGGCCGGCGCAGGACGGCGCGGAGAGCGCGGGACGCGGGTTCCGGTTCACCGGCGAACCCCGACGCAGCGGTGTCGACTGGTCCCCGGCGACGCTGAGCGGTGCCACGGACGTGCCGCTGCCCCGGCTCGGCACTCCCTCGGGTTTCCAGTCCGGAGACGGCCCCGGCGTCACCACCCAGATCAGTCCCACCGCCCCGGAGAGCCCCGAGAGCCTGGAGAACAAGCGCCGGTTGACCCCGGGTGGGCTGGACCGACTGACCGCACGGGCGGCACTCGACGCCTGCCTCGCCGAGATCTCGACCGAGCACGGCCGCGGGACGGTCACCGTCGAGGTGGTCGACTACGCCACGTTCCACGGTGAGCCGGCGCTGGTGGTCCGGTTCGCCGATCCCGACGGCGACCGGTGGGCGTGGGTGAGCGGCGCGGAGTGCGGGGTGCCGGGATCCGGCGCGGACACCCGCTACCAGGCGCGGGTAGGGTGAGAGCGCGGTCACCGCTCGTCCCGCATCGCGTGACGTGACCCACCGGACGACCGGTCCGGGAATCCCCGGTTCGTACGATGACGTTCTGCAAGTCAGCCGCCGACGTCGCTGAACCGTCGGCGCTCGGATCGACGTCGGTACGCCGCCGATGTCGTACACACACATCGGGAGACGGCAGTGGACGAGGTCCGCAACCTGATCATCATCGGCTCCGGGCCGGCCGGGTACACGGCGGCGGTCTACGCCGCGCGTGCCAACCTCAAGCCACTCGTGATCGAGGGTGTGCAGTCCGGCGGTGCGTTGATGACCACGACCGAGGTGGAGAACTTCCCCGGTTTCGCCGACGGCATCCTCGGCCCCGAGCTGATGGACAACATGCGCAAGCAGGCCGAGCGGTTCGGTGCGGAGTTCCTCACCGACGACGTCACCCGGGTCGAGCTGAAGGACACCGGCGACACCGGTTCCGGCGCGGTGAGCACCGTGTGGGTCGGGCAGACCGCCTACCGGGCGAAGGCCGTCATCCTCTCCACCGGCTCGGCCTGGCGTCCGCTGGGCGTGCCGGGTGAGCAGGAGTACCTGGGGCACGGCGTGTCGTCCTGCGCCACCTGTGACGGGTTCTTCTTCCGCAACCAGCACATCGTGGTGGTCGGCGGCGGTGACTCCGCGATGGAGGAGGCCAGCTTCCTCACCCGGTTCGCCGAGTCGGTCACCATCATCCACCGGCGCGACTCGTTCCGGGCCAGCAAGATCATGGCCGACCGCGCACTGAGCAACGACAAGATCAAGGTGGAGTGGAACAGCACCGTCGAGGAGGTGCTCGGCGACGACGGCAAGGTCACCGGCGTCCGGATCCGCAACGTGCACACCGGCGACGTCAAGGTCCTCGACGTGACGGGCGTCTTCGTGGCGATCGGCCACGACCCGCGCAGTGAACTCTTCCGCGACCAGGTCGAGCTGGACGACGAGGGTTACGTGAAGGTGCAGGCACCGAGCACCCGGACCAGCGTGCCGGGTGTCTTCGCCGCCGGTGACGTGGTCGACCACACCTACCGGCAGGCGATCACCGCCGCCGGTACGGGCTGCGCCGCCGCGCTCGACGCCGAACGGTTCATCGCCACCCTGAGCTGAACGACCGCAACGCCAACAACCGAGCAGGAGAGTCATTGTGGGAGCAACGAAGGTCGTCACGGACGCCAGCTTCACCGCCGACGTGCTGAAGTCCGACAAGCCGGTCCTGGTGGACTTCTGGGCCGAGTGGTGCGGGCCGTGCCGCAAGGTCTCGCCGCTGCTTGAGGAGATCGCGGGCGAGATGGCCGGCCAGGTCACCATCGTCAAGCTCAACATCGACGAGAACCCGGAGACCGCCCGCGCCTACCGGGTGATGTCGGTGCCGACCCTGACCATCTTCAAGAACGGCGAGCCGGTGCAGTCGATCGCCGGGGCCAAGCCGAAGGGCGAACTGGTCCGGCTGATCGAGTCGGCGCTCTGACGTCGGCGTACCACCCGGAACCCCGTGCCCCACTCGGGTGCGGGGTTCCGTCGTCACTGCGCTGACCTGCGTGAACATCGACCCGGTGCGGCCCGGTCACGGTACGCTCCGTAAGCGCTGGTCCTACCGGACGCGCAGCGTGGCGTCAGCGAAGGTGCCCGGCAGCCCAGCCTCCGAGGGGGTCAGACGTGCGTCCGATCCGACCCGGTGACCGCGGACCGGCCGTAACCGAGATCCGCGCGGTCCTGACCGGCCTGGACCTCCTTCCGGCCACCCCCGGCGACGAGTTCGACAGCGCCACCGAACGTGCCGTCCGGGCCTTCCAGCAGTCCCGTGGGCTCAGCGCCGACGGCCGGGTGGGTGCGGAGACCTGGCGGGCCCTGGACGCCGCCCGCTGGCGGCTCGGCGCCCGCACCCTCTACCACGCGGTGCCCGAACCCCTCACCGGCGAGGACGTCCGCTCGTTGCAGGAGCGACTGCTGGAGATGGGGTACGACGCAGGCCGCGCCGACGCCGTCTACGGGGTACGCACCTCACGGGCGGTGGCGCAGTTCCAACGCGAGGTCGGGTTGAAGCCGGACGGCTCCTGTGGCCCGTACACGATGGATGCGCTGCGCCGGCTCGGCCGCAAGGTGGTCGGCGGACGCCCCCAGTGGCTCCGCGAATCCGACGCGATCCGGCAGTCCGGCCCGACGCTTGTCGGGCGGACCGTCGTCATCGACCCGGGGCACGGCGGCACCGACCCCGGGGTGGTGGTGCCCGACGGCAACCTGCGCTGGACCGAGGCGGACCTGGTGCACGACCTGGCCAGCCGGCTGGAGGGCCGGCTCGCCGCAGCCGGGGTACGGGTGCAGCTGACCCGTGGCCCGGCGCCCCGGGCCTGCCTGCCGGACACCGACCGGGCGGAGCTGGCCAACTCGCTCGGCGCGGACGTGTTCATCTCGCTGCACACCGACGGCCATGCCAACCCGGCCGCCGACGGGGTGGCCACCTACCACTACGGCACCGACAACGGGGTCACCTCGGCCACCGGGGAACGACTGGCCGGGCTGGTGCAGCGGGAGATCGTCGCGCGGACCGGGCTGCGGGACTGTCGTACCCACGCCAAGGCGTGGGATCTGCTGCGGTTGACCAGGATGCCCGCCGTGCGGGTCGAGGTGGGCTACCTGACCTCCCCGCAGGACCGGTCCCGGCTGGTCGATCCCCGGTTCCGGGACCGGCTCGTCGAGGCGATCGTGGCCGCCGTACAGCGGATGTTCTTCCCCGTCGAGCGGGACGTGCCGACCGGCTCGATCGACGTGAGCGCACTGCGGGCGGTGGTGGCCGCCGGCGCGGTCCGCGACTGAGCGGCCGACGGGCAAGGGCGACGCGGCGGCCTGCTCCGCGCGACTGGCTCGGCGCCCGGCTCGGTGCGGGCGAGGCTCGGTGCGGTGCGGGCGGCTCAGCTGGCGCTGGAACGGGTGGCCGGGGCGGGGCGGACCGGGCGGAGCAGGCTTTCCGGGCTCATCGAGCCGAGTAGCTTCTCCAACGCGTACTCGACGTCGGACTTCCAGCTCAGCGCGGTGCGCAGCTCCAGCCGCAGACGTGGGTAGCGCGGATGCGGGCGGACCGTCTTGAAGCCCACCGAGAGGAAGAAGTCGGTCGGGGCGACGCAGGCCCGGACGGAGTCGTCCGGCTCGTCACCGAACTTCGCGTCGCCGAACGCCTCGATCGCCTTGATGCCCCGCTTGGTCAGATCCCGGGCGACACCCTGCACCAGCATCCGGCCCAGCCCGCCGCCGGCGAAGGCCGGCACCACACTGGCGGTCATCAGCAGCGCCGCGTCCGCCGAGACCGGCGAGGTCGGAAAGGCCATCGACCGGGGTACGTAGGCCGGCGGCGCGTACATCACGAAACCGGCGGGCATCCCGTCGACGTACGCCAGCTTGCCGCAGGAACCCCACTCCAGCAGCGTCTGGGAGACCCAGGCCTCCTTCTCCAGCCCCGGGTCACCACCGGCGCAGGCCCGCTCCGCGGAGACCGGGTCCAGCTCCCAGTAGACGCACTGCCGGCACGGGCGAGGCAGGTCTTCCAGGGTGTCGAGGGTCAGACTGACCAGGCGTCGCGACATCAGAGCATCCCCACACTTAGGCTCGGAGGCGAGATCAGCCCGCTGCGTCCCCGAGTCGCCCGCTGCGGCCCGCCGAGCGATCGTAGCCCCCGCCGAGCGATCGTACGCCGCCCGGCGACCGTACGGGAGTGGACGCGCGAATGCCCACCCGAGCCGGGGACGGCCGTCCGGGATGTGGACGGGAGCCAGATCGGGAGCGGCGACCGGCCCCGTCGGGGACTACGATCGACCGGCCGGTGCATCCGCGCCGCCATGGTCGCCGGCACCGCGGGTACCCCAGCGGGCGGGAGCCCGACCGACACCCGATCGAGGTGATGTCATGACCGGAACGACGCTCGACGACTACACCGACCGGTACGCCCGGCGGGTCCGGGGCATGACCGCCTCGGAGATCCGGGCCCTCTTCGCGGTGGCCAGCCGGCCGGAGGTCGTCTCGCTCGCCGGTGGCGCACCCTACATCGCCGCGTTGCCGCTCGACGCGGTCGGCGAAATGCTCGGCAAGCTCGGCTCCGAGCACGGCGTCACCACCCTCCAGTACGGCATCGGCCAGGGCACCCTGGAGCTGCGTGAGCGGATCTGCGAGGTGATGGCGCTCTCCGGCATCGACGCGTCCTGCGGCGCCTCCCCGGACGACGTGGTGGTCACCGTCGGCGGGCAGCAGGCGCTCGACCTGGTGGCCCGGCTCTTCCTCGACCCGGGTGACGTGGTGCTCGCCGAGGGCCCGACCTACGTCGGCGCACTCGGGGTGTTCCAGGCCGCCCAGGCACAGGTCGTGCACGTGCCGATGGACGACGACGGGCTCATCCCGGAGGCCCTGGAGGTGGCGATCGCCGACCAGGCCCGCGCCGGCCGGCGGGTGAAGTTCCTCTACACCATCCCCACCTACCAGAACCCGGCCGGCGTGACGCTGAGCGAGGAGCGGCGGGAACGGGTGCTCGACTTCTGCGAGCGGGCCGGCCTGCTGGTGATCGAGGACGACCCGTACGGTCAGCTGGGTTTCGAGGGTGAGGCGCCCGCGCCGCTGCGGGCCCGCCGCCGCGACGGGGTGTTCTACCTGAGCACCTTCTCCAAGACCTTCGCCCCCGGGCTGCGGGTGGGCTGGATCCTGGCTCCGCACGCGGTACGCGACAAGCTGGTCATCGCCAGCGAGGCGCAGATCCTCTGCCCCAGCGGCTTCGCGCAGGCCGCCGTCTCGACGTACCTGTCGACTATGCCGTGGCGCGAGCAGCTCAAGGTCTACCGGGAGATCTACCGGGAGCGGCGGGACGCGCTGCTCGGCGCGCTGCACGACCTGATGCCCGAGGGCACCACCTGGACCAGGCCCACCGGTGGTCTGTTCGTCTGGGCCAGCCTGCCCGACGGGCTGGACGCCAAGGCGATGATGCCGCGCGCCATCGCCGCCCGGGTCGCCTACGTGCCGGGCACCGGTTTCTACGCCGACGGCACCGGCACCGGGAACATGCGGCTCAACTTCTCCTTCCCCACCCCCGAGCGGATCCGCGAGGGGGTACGCCGGCTGGCCCGGGTCATGGAGCAGGACCTCGCCATGCGGCAGGTCTTCGGCGCGGTCACCCCGACCGGGAGCCGGCGGGGTGGCCCGGACGCCCCCGGCCCCGACTTGGCATGATTCCCGCATGGCTGCCACTCCCGTCGAGCACTCCCTCGTGACCGATTCCGCCGCTGCCGATCCGCGCGTGCTGGTGCTCGCGGGTGGCCTGTCGTACGAGCGGGACGTCTCGCTACGGTCCGGCCGGCGGGTGCTCGACGCGCTGCGCAGCGCCGGGGTCGAGGCCGAGCTGCGGGACGCCGACGTGGCGCTGCTGCCCGCGCTGGCCGCCGACCCGCCGGACGCCGTGGTGATCGCCCTGCACGGCGCCACCGGCGAGGACGGCTCGCTGCGCGGGGTGCTCGACCTCTGCGACGTCCCCTACGTCGGCTGCGACGCGCGGGCCGCCCGGCTCGCCTGGGACAAGCCGTCGGCCAAGGCCGTGCTGCGGGAGAACGGCATCCCCACCCCCGACTGGGTGGCCCTGCCGCACGACCGCTTCTCCGAGCTGGGTGCGGTGGCGGTGCTCGACCGGATCGTGCAGCGGTTGGGGCTGCCGTTGATGGTCAAGCCGACGCAGGGCGGCTCGGGCCTGGGTGCCGCCGTGGTCAAGGACGCCGCAGCACTCCCGGCCGCGATGGTCGGTTGCTTCGCGTACGACTCGACGGCGCTGGTCGAGCAGTACGTGGCCGGCATGGACGTGGCGGTCTCCGTGGTCGACCTGGGCGACGGGCCGCAGGCGCTGCCGCCGGTCGAGATCGTGCCCCGCAACGGCGTGTACGACTACGCGGCCCGCTACACCGCCGGCCGGACCACGTGGCACGCACCGGCCCGCCTCGATCCGACAGTGGCCGGTACGGTGGCCGAGGTGGCACTGGCCGCGCACGCCGCACTCGGACTGCGTGACCTCTCCCGCGTCGACCTGATCGTCGACGGCGACGGTCGGCCCCATGTGCTGGAGGTCAACGTGTCGCCCGGCATGACGGAGACGTCGCTGCTGCCGTTGGCGATCCAGGCGGCCGGGCTGGACTTCGGTCAGGTCCTCGGCACACTGGTCCGCCGCGCCGCAGCCCGCCGCTCCTGATCCTTCGCGCCGCGTCTCCCGGTCGGGTCGTCCGCCTCGCCACCAGAGATCGTCAGCGCCGCTCGGGGTCCGATCCGACGGTTCGCTCTTCGTCGTCCTCGGCTCCGGTCTCGCTGTCGAGCCGGTGGTCGGTTCCGATGCCGGCCGGGCCTTCGACCCCGATGTCGCCTGTCCCCGCCCCAGTTCGACTGTCGCCGTCCTCCGCCCCGGCGCCCGTCCGGTCGATCCGGTCGCCGTCCGGGTCAGCTGTGACCGCCGCGTCGGTCCTCCCGGCTGCGGCTCCCGGATCGGTCCCGTCGGCGGTGTCGGTCTGGTGGGTGGCGGCCACGGTCGGCTCGCCGACGATGTCGTGGTCGTCGGTCTCAAGGGGGTCACCCTCGCCGGTCCCGGTGTGCTGAGCGCCACCGGCCCCGGGGGTGACAGTTGCGCTGCGCTGCGCAGCTGTCGAAGTCTCCTCCGGCACAATGTCGGCCGAGCTCTCCTCCGGCCCGGGGAGGGGAGTCTCTTCCGCCGACTCGATCACCGATACCGCTTCGCCGGCGGCAGCCGCAGCGGCCTCGGCCGACGACTGCGCAGCGATGCTGGACGGTGTCTGCCACTGGATTCGGGGCGGCTCGGCGAGGGGACGTCCACCGAACTCGGCCAGCCAGGCCGCGACGTGCGCCAGGTTTTCCCGCCACTGGGATTCGGAGATGGGTGGCAGGATCGAGTCCCAGAGCGACAGGAAAGTGCCGCGTAGCTGTAGCCGGCCGTACGGCCGCGCCAGGAACCACATGTGCAGGTGAGCGGAGCCGTCGCCCCACCGGTTGACGTGCACCCGGGCGACGCCGTCCAGCGAGCGGATCGCGCGCTCCAGACGCACGGTCATCACCCCGAGTTCGGCAGCCAGCAGGTTGGGCAGGTCGCCCAGGTCGAGGTGCGATCGCGACTCAAGGATCAGCACCATCGGCAGCCCGGTGGGACGGTCCATGGCTCGGACCCGCCAACGCTCACCGACCCAGATGTACGCGTCGTCCGGCGCGTTGCAGGCGACGCACTCCCGGAGTCCTTCCCCCTTGCGGGGAGGTTCGACAGGGACCGGTTCGTCGAGGTGCTTGACCCGCAGGTCGCCTTCGAACGGGAACGACGGCCACTGGGTAAAGTCCGGGACCGAGGAGGGAGGGGTGGTCTCGTGCACGACGCTGACCCTAACCGAGTCCGGGACCGCTGTCCCTACCCCGAACGCCGCTGATCATGAAGGGATTTCGGTCGAGAATGACGACCGTCGCGCTGCGTCGAAGGGGGAGCCGGAGTGGTTGTCCACAGGCTGATGAGATCACCACCACACCCCGTCATCCACAGGCTGGCGAGGTCCCTGACGCGCTGTTTCACGTGAAACGGGTGCCGCCTGTGGAAAACTCCTGTGGATAACTTTGGCCGTCATCCACAGCCTTGTTCACAGGGTTCATGGGTCCGATCTGAACAACGATCGAGGGGCCGCTCGGGCTGCTGGATGGCGGGAGTTTTCGTCTGCCTCTCGGGCGGTGGATGATCCGGCGTAGCTCACCGTCGACTCGTCCTTGTGGAGGGGGCGATGCAGGAGCGAGCGAGCGGCCTGCTGGCGGCGAGGCCTGTCGGCGACGCCGGGGGCACGCTTGGCCGTAGGAAGCTAGCGCTTCCATTCCGCACCGAGCCTCTCGGTTTCACGTGGAACCGTGGCCCTGGTGGGGACTGAGCCTGCTCAGGCTCCTGCCCCTTCCTGACCTCTCCCTGCTCGGCCTGCTCGGCAGATGCCGGGGAGAGTTGTTCCAGAAAGATCGAGTGCAGTCGGACGGTTTCACGTGAAACGGGTGACGCGGTCCAGAGGCCAGCGTGCCCGAGGGAAGGCCGACGAGCGGTTGTGCGCCGATGAAGCATCGATGGGTCGACGGTAGGCAGGGCGCGTGTGAACGAGGACGTGTCAACGGTCAGGCGGCAAGCGTGGGTGCCAAGAGGTGCCAGCAGACGAGCGGTTCGGTAGGTGCGCGATGAAGGGTTCAGCGGCCGGGTGGTGCGTGAGGAGGGTGGGCGAGACGGTCCTGCGGGCTCACAGGGTCCTGCGCCGCTGCGGGCATCGAAGCAGGCTTGTCAGGCAGTGGCTCGACCCGGTTCATTGCGCCGGTAGGTGCTTTTGCTCGTCGGGCCTGACCCAGGCCGGACGCGCTCTCCCTCACCTGGCCTCCTCAGAAATCGCGCGAGTTCCCGCAAAGTCGCGTTGGGCCCTACCCCGCAGCTGACCACCCGTCGGCCGTTTGGCATGCCGCAGACCGCTACGGAAGACGGTCCTGCTTGTGGATTAGTGACGACCGTTCCACGTGAAACATGGCGACTGCGTGCCTCCGATCGCCTTCCTTCGGACGGCACCGGATCCGCCGTGAGGTAGCACTGTCGACGACCTCGGCACCGGATCGGCCGGGAAGATCCGTTCCACGTGAAACATGGCTCCGTACCGCGACTCACACGTGCATCGCCGCCCCCGGGATGCCCCACAAACGCATCGCGCTCCGAACACACCGCCGCCCACAAACGCACCACCGCTCCCAATGCCCTCAGATCAGCCCAGGAGACAACTACAACCTCCGGGCTACCCAGGGGCTGCGTGAAATCGCTGAGATGCTCCAGGACGATCTGAGCGCGGCCCGGATCGGACGACGACGAGACGGGCCGCATCGCCAGGCCCGCCACCTAACTCCCGAGTCCGCTGGCTGCCGGGCCCGGTTCAGTCTCGACGTGGTGTGAATGGGCGTGGAACTCGGCGACGCCACGCCGACCGGCTCGCGGCGCACCGAGCGGAGCGGGGGGCCGCAAGGACATACCCGGGGTCCACACCTGCCGGGGCGATCCGTCCCCCTCTCCCCGGGCGGATCGATCTCACCCCCGCCTCTCCCCGTTAACCCCGAATGCGCCGCACAGGATCGCGCTACTTCCAGGTCGTAGTGGCATCCATGACCGGGAGGCCACTACGACCCGGCGTGAGCATGAGCTTGAAGCAGACCCTCACCCTGCCGATCGGAACACCCGAGGGCGGTATGGCCGCGGACGACACGTACCGGCAAGGGGCGAGAGTCGGCAGCGATGACGGAGGTGTCGACGTCGCCGGCGTTTCCGCAGCGGCATCGAACCCAACGAAACGGCCGCGTACCCGACTGGGGTACACGGCCGCGACGAATGGTCCGGTGATCAGTCCTCGGGCTCCGGTTCGTCTTCCTCACCCACGCCGATGATGCCGACGATCCGTTCCAGATCGTCCACCGTGGCGAACTCGATGGTGATCTTCCCCTTGCTCCGGCCGATGTCCACCTTTACCCGGGTGTCGAAGCGGTCGGAGAGGCGGTCGGCCAGGTCGGTCAACGCGGGCGCGTGCGGCTTCGAACGGCGCTTGGTCGCCGGGGCCTTGGCCGGGCCGTCGCTGAGCGCCAGGGCCACGATCTCCTCGGTCGCCCGGACCGAGAGCCCTTCGGCGACGATGCGGAGCGCCAACTGCTCCTGTGCCTCAGCCTCGTCGAGGCTGAGCAGCGCACGGGCGTGGCCGGCGGACAGCACGCCGGCCGCCACCCGCCGCTGGACCTGTGGGGGCAGGTTCAGCAGCCGGATGGTGTTCGAGATCTGCGGTCGGCTCCGCCCGATCCGGCGGGCAAGTTCCTCGTGGGTCGCGCCGAACTCTTCCAGCAATTGTTGGTAGGCAGCGGCCTCTTCCAGCGGGTTCAGGTTGGCCCGGTGGATGTTCTCCAGGAGGGCGTCCCGGAGCATCGCGTCGTCCTTGGTCTCCCGAACGATCGCGGGGATGGTCTCCCGGCCGACCGCCTGGGCGGCACGCCAGCGCCGCTCGCCCATGACGAGTTCGTACTTCTCGCTGTCCAACTGCCGGACGACGATCGGCTGGAGGAAGCCGACCTCCTGGATGGAGGTCTTCAGCTCCTCCAGTGCCTCCTCGTCGAAGACGTGCCGAGGCTGCTTGGGGTTCGGCACGATCGCGTCGACGGAGATCTCGGCGAAGCGCGCGCCGGGCACCGGATTGAGTTGCAGCTCGTCATGCTGCGGCGGCTCGTGATGCTGCGGCGCGACAACCACCGGCGCGGGCACCGGCGGTACCGCGGCCATCGGATCAGCAGGCGTCTCGATCACCGGGCGCCCCGGGTCGACCTCCACGGGCATGGTTGCCGTGGTCGTGCTCTCCTGGACCGGCCCGGTCGGGATCAGCGCACCGAGCCCTCTACCCAGACCGCCCCGGGGACGGTTCTTCATACGACGCCTCCCAGCGACTCGTCCGCACTACGCATTCCGGCTCACCGGCTCCTTGGCGCCACGCTCGGCGATCTCCTGGGCGGCCTCGAAGTAACTCGTGGCCCCCCGCGATCCGGGATCGTAGGTCATCACGGACTGCCCGTAGCTCGGGGCCTCCGACACACGGACGTTACGGGGAATGACGGCCTGGAGGACCTTGTCGCCGAAGTGGTTCCGGACATCCTGCTCCACCGCGTCGGCCAGCCGGGTACGGCGGTCGTACATGGTGAGCAGGATCGTGGAAACCTCCAGCTTCGGGTTCAGGTGCTGGCGAACAAGGTTGATGTTGTTTATCAACTGGTTCAACCCCTCCAGGGCGTAGTACTCGCACTGGATCGGAATCAGCACCTCCTGGGCGGCCACCAGAGCGTTGACCGTCAACAGACCGAGGGAGGGCGGACAGTCGATGAAGACGTAGTCGAAGTGCCCCGGGTACGCCTCGATGGCCCGGTTGAGTCGGGACTCCCGGGCGACCACCGAGACCAGTTCGATCTCGGCACCGGCCAGGTCGATGGTCGCCGGCACGCACCACAGGTTGGGGATACCCTCGACCTCCTGCGCCACCTCCGCGAGCGGCACACTGTCGATCAGGCAGTCGTAGACGTCCGGAACTCCGGTGTGGTGCGGGACGTTCAACCCGGTGGACGCATTGCCCTGCGGGTCGAGGTCGACCACCAGCACACGGTTGCCGTGCAGGGCCAGCGCCACTGCCAGGTTGACCGTGGTCGTGGTCTTGCCCACGCCGCCCTTCTGATTGGCGACGCACATCACCCGGGTCCGCTCAGGGCGGGGCATGGTCACCTCGCCACTCGGATTAAGGATCTGCACGGCGCGCATCGCCTCCATAGCCAACGGTGGGTCATCCTCTTCGCGCGTCGGGGTTTCACGTGAAACGTACGCGGCATCTGCCGGGTCGACAGCAACGGCCCCGAGTTCGGCCGCAGGACTGTCGATCACAGGTGCCGCATCGGGTACCGCACCTGGGTGTGGCTGCACGGGTACCGGTGGTGGATTGCCGTTCGGCGGTGCCTCGAATCGCGAGGGCGCCCCCGCGTTCCGTCGCACCGAGGCCGTCGCCCTTCCGTCCGGGGCATTGGGCGGCCGACTGTCGGAGCCGGCCGGTGCAGCGGGTGGCGGCAGATACGACTGGGGGACGGGGCGCGCGGCACCCACCACCGGGGGCTCGCGTCGCCCCCCAGCCCCATGCTCGGGCGGACGGATCGTCGGCTGTCCGCCGGCCGACCACGCCTGGTGTTCGGTTTCACGTGAAACAGGGTCCACGCCTGAAGCTGGCCCCTCGGGATCGTTCACCCGTGGATCGTCGTACCTGCCGTCGTCATGCACCTGTCATCCCTACCCGCTCCGGATGGTCGGTCCGCACCCCGTCTCATGGCCGTACCCGCGCTCGCACCGCGGAGTGGTACGGCCCGGCGGGGGCGATCGGACCGGTGCACCCGACATCCGCCCGCCCCACACTATCGACGCGCGGCCAGCCTACGGGGGACGGGCACGGCGGGTCCATCGCAGTTCTCGACGGACCTCGGAAGCCGAGCTACCGACATTGCCTCGCTAGACGGCGGAACCCGAACCAGGGAACCCCGGACTACCACAACGTGCCGTACCGGGGTCACTGTGCAAGCACGACAAGACCGGACGGGGTTCAGCGGGAGCGCTTCGAGCCACCCCGCGACCGCCTCGGCGACTTCTTCACACCCGACGGGCGGACCACCCGCTCCCGCACGATCTCCACCACAGTGGTCGGCGGGTCGAGGATGTCGGTTCCACAGAGTCGCACCGTCGGCTCGCTCCCGCCCAGCTTCGCCACCGCCTCGGCATGCTCGGCGACCTCGTCGGCTGCGGACGCACCCTTGAGTGCGATCAACCGCCCGCGGGGGACGACCAACGGCAGGCTCCAGGTGGCGAGCCGATCCAGTGGTGCCACCGCGCGGGCGGTCACCACGTCGGCCGTGAACGGGCCGACCCCGGTCACCCCGGAAGCCGCCTCGTCCGCCCGGCCCCGGAAGACCCGGACCATCCTGGCCAGCCCGAGTCGCTCCACCGCCTCGACCAGGAACGAGGTACGCCGGGCCAACGGCTCGACCAGGACGACGGTCAGGTCGGGACGGGCGATCGCCAGCACCACACCGGGCAGCCCCGCCCCGGAGCCGACGTCGATCACACTGGCGTCGGGCGGAATCAGCTCGGCGACGGCCGCGCAGTTGAGCAGGTGCCGGTCCCAGATCCGGGGCGCCTCCCGGGGGCCGATCAGTCCGCGCACCACACCGTCGGTGGCGAGCAGTTCGGCGTACCCGGCAGCCAGGTCGAGCCGGTCACCGAAGAGTGCCCGCGCGGCGGTGGCCAACTCGGCCGGAAGCGCGGCGTCCTGCGCGGAGGGGACGGGGCGTTCGGGCGACGGCCCGGGCGGCGTACCACCCGGGCCGGGACCGGCATCCGTCGTGAGGTCGTCGGGCGTCACCAGTTCAGTCCGCCGGCCGGACGACGATGCGTCGGGTCGGCTCGACACCCTCGGATTCGCTCTCCACCCCGCTCATCGCGTTGACCACGTCGTGCACGCACTTGCGCTCGAAGGCCGACATCGGCTCCAGCCGCACCGGCTCGCCGTGCTCCTTCACCTTCTCGACCGCGTTCTTGGCGACGGCGGCGAGTTCCTTGCGGCGGGTGGCCCGGTAGCCGCCCACGTCGAGCAAAAGCCGGCTCGGCGAGCCGGTCTGCCGGAACACCGCCAGCCGGGCCAGCTCCTGGAGCGCCTCCAGGGTGGCTCCCCGCTGACCGACCAGGTTCTGCAACCGGCCACCGACCACCTCGACGACCGGGCGGCCACCGGAGACCAGCTCGTCGATGTCGCCGTCGTAGTCGAGAATGTCGAGCAGGCCCTCGATGTAGTCGGCGGCGATCTCGCTCTGCGCGAACAGTTCGCCCTCGCCGGCTTGCTTCTTCTCCCTGCCGCCCTCTTCGGGCTCACCCTCACCGGTCGCGGCGGTCGGGACGGTCTCCTCGTCGAGCGAGGCGTCCGCGCTGGGGATGCTGGTGTCGGTCACGGTGTCATCTCCGTACTAGCTCGGCCGGACCGTCGGGTCCGCTGGTCTCCCGGGCGACCGGCGGGAAGGGGGCCGGTTCGGTCACGGGCACGTCTGGTACGGGCAGTCTCGCCCGTGTCCGCGCGGGGCGCGGCGGTTCCGGCCTTCCGGCGCCGGCCGGGACGGCGGCTGCGCGGCACCGGAAGGCCGCCGTCGGTCTTCCCGACGGCGGCCCGGTGGGTCAGCCCTGACGCTTGGCCGGGCCCTTCTTCGGATTGGCCGGCTTGGCACCCGGCTTCGGCCCGGCGACCTTCGGCGCGGTCGGCTTGGCCGGCACCTGCGCTACGGGCTTGTTCCGGTTGAGGAAGCCGCCGGTCTTGGCCGGCTGCACCGGGCCTCGGCCGGCGGTGGTCGTCGCCTTGTTGCCGGCGACTCCCTTGTTGGTCACCAACGGCGGGAACTTGCGGAGTACCCACTGCTGCTGGCCGAGGGTGAACAGGTTGTTGGTGACCCAGTAGATGATCACACCGATCGGAAAGATCGAGCCGGAGATCAGCAGGGAGAGCGGGATGCCGTAGAGCATCAGGCGCTGCACCATCCGCTGCTGCGGGTCCTCCGCCCAGCCGGTCTTGAGAATCATCTGACGGCTGGTCAGGTAGGTGGTGCCCATCATGACCAGGACCAGGATGCCGGCGATGATCTTCACGGTGGTGCCGTTGGCACCGAGCCGGGCCAGCTCGTCGGCGGTGGAGCCGAACTTGCCGGCGATCGGGGCGGTGAAGATCGTGGCGCTCGATGCGCTGTCGAACTGCTCGGCCGTCCACCCGTAGAGGGTCTTGGCGTCCTTGGCCGGGTCGAGCCGGCGCAGCACGTGGAAGAGGCCCAGGAAGACCGGGATCTGGAGGAACATCGGAAGGCAGCCCATGAGCGGGTTGGCCTTTTCCTTCCGGTAGAGCTCCATCATCTCCTTCTGGAGCGTCTCCCGGTCACCCTTGTGCTTCTCCTGGAGCTCCTTGACCTTCGGCTGGAGCGCCTGCATCGCCCGCTGCGACTTGATCTGCTTGACGAAGACCGGGAAGAGGATCACCCGGACGGTGACCACCAGGAAGACGATGGCGAGAATCCACGACCAGTTCGTGCCGAGCACCGTGCGGACCGGCACTCCGATGGCGTCCCACGCCGAGTGCCAGGTCAGCAGGATCCACGAGATCGCGTAGTAGATCCAGTCGAGACTCAATTCTCAGACTCCAGTCACGTCGGCGCGTCGGCGGCCGCCCGGCTCCGGCACCGGGTCGTGTCCACCAGGGTGGAAAGGGTGGCAGCGCGACAGCCGCCGGACCGTCAGGCCGGCTCCCCGGAGCGCACCGTGACGGGTAACCGCCTCCAGGGCGTAGGCACTGCACGACGGGTAGAACCGGCAGCGGGCCGGCAGCGCCGGGCTTATCCAACGACGGTACGCGATGATGGGACCACTGAGCATCCGGGCACCCATGCTCCGGCGTGCCGACACGACGGGTCCGCTGCTCATCGTGACCGCCGTCCCCGGGACGTCCGGGCGGCGGCGATCGCCGCGTCCAGGTCGGTCCCCAGCCGGGTGTACGGCGTCCCGGCCGCGGTGGGCAGGGCGCGTACCACCAGGGTGCTGCCGGCCGGCAGTGCGGCCAGCCGGTCGCGCACCAGGTGCCGCAGCCGGCGGCGGACCTTGTTGCGGACCACGGCGGGCCCGACGGCCTTGGACACGACGAAGCCGGCGCGGCTCGACTCGGAGATCATCTCCGGGTCGGTGCTCCGCGCCGGCTCCGACGAGGTTGCCCCGAGTGGTGTGGTCCCGAGGGGTGTGGCGGCCGCCGGTAGCGTCAGGTGGACGACCACGGCACCACGCCCGACGCGGCGACCACCCCGGACCGCTGCGGCGAAGTCGTTACTACGCCGCAGGCGCTGCGCGGCCGTCAGCACGACTGTCCACGCCCCCGGACCGGACCCGTCGGCCTCAGGCCGACAGGCGGGTACGGCCCTTGGCACGGCGGGTCGACAGGATGGCGCGGCCGGCACGGGTGCGCATGCGCAGCCGGAAGCCGTGGGTCTTCGCGCGCCGGCGGTTGTTCGGCTGGTAGGTGCGCTTGCTCACGTCAGGCTCTCCGTTTTCGTACGTCCCCGGCACGGGTTCGCCCGGGGTCGTGTGGTGGACCAGACCACCTCGGCGGTGGCCCCCGATCGGTACTGCCCGGTGACGCGGAACCTCGGCGAGACGAGGCTACGACCACGGACAGCAAGCACCCATCACCCTAGCAGAGGGCGATAGAGCAGCCATTCCAGCCTACGCAGGGGGGCAATGACCGTCAAACTGCCCAAGGCCGGCACGGCAGCGGTCGAGACGGCGGCCGATCAGGCGTTCTGCCCCGATCTCGGCGGGGGCGTCGGGATGGCGGCGGTTGATGACGGACCGCCGTCGCTGTTACCGTGCGCGTTTGCGGTCAGCTTCAGATCCGGGTTGTTCCCGGTGGGCAAGACCGGACCCGGCAGTGAATCGTTCGGCACGGTGAACCCGCTTCAACGCCCTCCTCGGCAGGGGGCAGGTCCGACCCGCGTCCGGCGGGCGGCCCCGATCAGTCGGTACACACAGGCTGTGGATAACTTGTGGATGCCGGCCGGTCAGCCGTCCGTGGGTGAGGGGTACCACCCGCTCGAACGCGGTGGCGGGCCCGGCACGACCGCTGGACCACAGCGGCGGCCGGGAGCAGAGGCGAGGGGGTGGCACGACGGTGGCCGGAACGATCGACCTTGCCGCGGTGTGGACCGCGGCGACGGACGAACTCGCCGACGAGATCATCTCCGCCCAGCAGCGCGCCTACCTCCGACTGACCCGGTTGCGGGCGATCGTCGAGGACACCGCGTTGCTCTCCGTACCGGACGCCTTCACCCGGGACGTCATCGAGTCGCGGCTGCGGCCGGCCATCACCGAGGCGCTCACCCGCCGACTTGGCCGACCGATACAGGTCGCGGTCACCGTGCGGATCGCCGAGGACGCCGCCGGCAGGCCGGCCGGCACCGTCTACCGCAGCGGACCGGAACCCTCCCCGGGGGAGGCCGGCCCGCCCCTGGACGACTACCCCGCATTCCGGCCACCGGCCTACGGCGAGCCGGCACCGCCCTACCAGCGGGAGTCCGACCCACCGGAGCAGTCCGGGGACCGTCAGCCCGAGGCCGGCCCACCGGAACACGACGGCCAGCGGCCGGCCCGGGTCCCGGCCAGCCGGGACGGTGGCCAGGACGCCCTCTTCGGCGTCGGCTTCGCCGAACCGATGCGGGTGCACCAACCGGGCCCCGAGCGGCGCGGTTTCGAGGAGCGCGACCGCCCCGAGCCGGACGCCGACCTGCGCGGCTACGAGCCCGCGTACCGGGACCAGGGCCGACCGCCGCGTGATCAGCAGGGTGCCCGCGGCCTGTCCCGCGACGGCGCCACCGACAGCGGCCCCGGTCGGGCCGGTGTCGACCACCGCCCCGGTGGCGGCGACCGACGCCCCGGCGGTACGGAGAGCAGCGGCAACCGGCTCAACCCGAAGTACATGTTCGAGACGTTCGTCATCGGCTCGTCCAACCGGTTCGCCCACGCGGCGAGCGTCGCGGTGGCCGAGTCGCCGGCCAAGGCGTACAACCCGCTGTTCATCTACGGCAGTTCCGGGCTGGGCAAGACGCACCTGCTGCACGCGATCGGGCACTACGCCCAGACGCTCGGCAACGCCCGTTCGGTCCGGTACGTCTCGACCGAGGAGTTCACCAACGACTTCATCAACTCGCTGCGGGACGACAAGACCAGCGCGTTCCAGCGCCGCTACCGCGACGTCGACATCCTGTTGATCGACGACATCCAGTTCCTGGAGAACCGCGAGCGGACCCAGGAGGAGTTCTTCCACACCTTCAACACGCTGCACAACGCCAACAAGCAGATCGTGATCACGTCCGACCGCTCGCCGAAGCAGCTGGCGACGCTGGAGGACCGGTTGCGGACCCGCTTCGAGTGGGGTCTGCTCGCCGACATCCAGCCGCCCGACCTGGAGACCCGGATCGCGATCCTGCAGAAGAAGGCGGCCCAGGAACGGCTCTACGCCCCGCCGGACGTGCTGGAGTTCATCGCCTCCCGGGTGTCGAACTCGATCCGGGAGCTGGAGGGGGCGCTGATCCGGGTCACCGCCTTCGCCAGCCTCACCAGGTCCACCGTCGAGCTGTCGCTGGCCGAGGAGGTGCTGCGGGACTTCATCCCCGACGGCACCGGACCGGAGATCACCGCCGACCAGATCATGGTCTCCACCTCGGAGTACTTCGGAGTGAGCCTGGAGGACCTGCGCGGGCACTCACGCTCCCGGGTGCTGGTCAACGCCCGCCAGGTGGCGATGTACCTGTGTCGCGAGCTGACCGACCTGTCGCTGCCCCGGATCGGACAGGCGTTCGGCGGTCGAGACCACACCACAGTGATGCACGCCGACCGGAAGATCCGTCAGCAGATGGCGGAACGGCGCTCGCTCTACAACCAGATCGCCGAGCTGACCAACCGGATCAAGCAGAACACCTGAGACGTACGCCACTTCCGCTCCGCCACCGACGCCCGGCCGACCACCTCGGCCGGGCGTCTTCGTGCCCGGGAGACCCCGGGGAAGCGTCCCTCCACCGGGCCGACGGGGCAGGATCGTGGAACTTCCACGCCATGTTTGTCCACAGGACGACCCGGTTGTCCACACCCCCTGTTCCACAACCGGTGGATAACCACGCTGTGTTCGACACCGGTTACCCACAGACTGTGGATAAACCCTGGGGACAGTGCTGTGGACGGCTGTGCACAACCGTCGCGTCGTCCACAGCCGACGGTCGGCCTGTGGGCAACCTGTTGAAGGTTCTGGGGACAACGCCGGTCCGGGCCGCCACCGTCGTCCACAGCGCTGGGGGTAAACCCGGTGGATAACCGGTGGATAACCGGTGGACGACGGTGGACAACTGTGGGGACACCGGGTGCCTGTGGACCACCGACCGGGTTTTCCCCCTGGTTCTCCACAGCTAACCCACCGGTGGATAACGTGTCTGAGCTGCGAAGACGCGAGTTACCCACAGTTTGCACAGGTGCGATGAAGACGATGAGTTATCTCTTCTGAAGAATCAAAAACCAATCATCACCGTTGGGCTTCCTGTGGATCGTTGCCGGCGCTGCCGTCGGCAGTCGCCCCGGCACCGGGATCCACGGGGTCGGGCGCACAGCCGATGCCCACGCGCCCTAAGGTGCGATGGGAACCCGCACGGTCGGGCGGGACGGTGGGAAGCGGTCGGCATGAGAGAGTTGTCGCTGACGTCGACGCGGAGGCATTGATGAAGTTCCGAGTGGAGCGCGACGCGCTCGCCGAAGCAGTGGCCTGGACCGCGAAGAGCCTGCCCAGCCGGCCGTCCGTGCCGGTGCTCGCCGGGGTGATGCTGCGGGTCACCGACGGCAATCTCCAGGTCTCCGGCTTCGACTACGAGGTCTCCAGCCAGGTGTCCGTCGAGGTGCAGGGGGACGCCGACGGCGCCGCCCTGGTCTCCGGTCGGCTGCTCGCCGAGATCACCAAGGCACTGCCGGCCAAGCCGGTGGACATCGCCGCGGTCGGCGCCCATCTGGAACTGGTCTGCGGCAGCGCCCGATTCACCCTGCCGACCATGCCGGTGGAGGACTATCCCGCCCTGCCGGAGATGCCGGAGAGCGCCGGCACCGTCGAGGCCGCCGCCTTCGCCGCCGCCGTCGCCCAGGTGGCCATCGCCGCCGGCCGGGACGAGACGCTGCCGATGATGACCGGCGTCCGGCTGGAACTCTCCGGTGGCACCCTGGCGATGCTCGCCACCGACCGCTACCGGCTCGCCCTGCGCGAGATGGACTGGACCCCGGACGACCCGGAGATCAGCATCAACGCCCTGGTGCCCGCCCGCACCCTGAACGACACCGCGAAGGCGCTCGGCCCGCTCGGCGGCCAGGTGACCATGGCGCTGTCGCAGGGTGGCGCCGGTGAAGGCATGATCGGCTTCTCCGGTGGCACCCGCCGGACCACCAGCCGGCTGCTCGACGGGGCCAACTACCCGCCGGTCCGCTCGCTCTTCCCGGCCACCAGCAACGCCGAGGCACGGGTCCCGGTGAGTACCCTGATCGAGGTGGTCAAGCGGGTCGCCCTGGTCGCCGAGCGGACCACCCCGGTGCTGCTCAGCTTCAGCTCCGACGGCCTGGTCGTCGAGGCCGGCGGCACCGAGGAGGCCCGAGCCAGCGAGGCGATGGAGGCCACCTTCACCGGCGAGCCGCTGACCATCGGCTTCAACCCGCAGTACCTGATCGACGGCCTGGCCAACCTGGGGGCCCAGTACGCACTGCTGCGCTTCGTGGACGCCTTCAAGCCGGCGGTGATTTCTCCCGCAGGCGAGGATGGCGAGGTCATCTCCGGGTACCGGTACCTCATCATGCCGATCCGCGTCTCCCGCTGATCGCGCACCGGCACCACCCAGACGCACGGAGGTAGGGGCAGATGCAGCTCGGCCTGGTAGGACTCGGCCGGATGGGCGGCAACATGCGCGAGCGGTTGCGCGCCGCCGGGCAGGAAGTGGTCGGCTACGACCGCAACGCCGACCGCAGTGACGTCGCGAGCCTCGCCGAACTGGCCGACAAGCTGGAGTCACCCCGGGCGGTCTGGGTGATGGTGCCCGCCGCCGTCACCGACACGACCATCGACGCGCTCGCCGAGGTGCTGGGCGAGGGCGACATCATCATCGACGGCGGCAACTCGCGGTTCAGCGACGACGCACCCCGGGCCGAACGCCTCGCCGCACAGGGCATCGGCTACGTCGACGTCGGCGTCTCCGGTGGGGTGTGGGGCAACGTGAACGGCTACGCCCTGATGGTCGGCGGCGCGCAGGAACACGTCGACCACCTGATGCCGATCTTCGAGGCGTTGAAGCCGGCCGGGGACCACGGCTTCGTGCACGCCGGCCCGGTCGGTGCCGGCCACTACGCCAAGATGGTGCACAACGGCATCGAGTACGGCCTGATGCACGCCTACGCCGAGGGCTTCGAGCTGTTGTCCGCCGCCGAGATGGTGACGAACGTGCCCGGGATCATCAAGTCCTGGCGGGAGGGGACGGTCGTCCAGTCCTGGCTGCTCGACCTGCTGGACCGGGCGCTGGACGAGGACCCGGCGCTGGCCACGCTGACCGGTTACACCGACGACACCGGCGAGGGGCGCTGGACTGTCGACGAGGCGATCCGGCTGGCCGTCCCGCTCAACGTCATCACCGCCGCCCTGTTCGCCCGTTTCTCCTCCCGGCAGGACGACTCACCCGCGATGAAGGCGGTCGCCGCGCTGCGCCAGCAGTTCGGCGGGCACGCCGTGCACAAGCGCTGAGCGGCGTCCACAGGCTGTGTACGTCCGCCGGCTCGAACTGGTCGACTTCCGCTCGTACGAGCGGGTCGGCGTCGACCTGGAGCCGGGGCCGAACGTCCTGACCGGGGCCAACGGCGTCGGCAAGACCAACCTCGCCGAGGCGCTGGGCTACGTGGCGACCCTGGACTCGCACCGGGTCGCCACCGACGCCCCGCTGGTCCGGCTGGGCGCCACCTCGGCGGTGATCCGCTGTGCGGTGGTGCACGACGGCCGGGAACTCCTGATCGAGCTGGAGATCGTTCCCGGCAAGGCCAACCGGGCCCGGCTGGGGCGCTCCCCGGCCCGTCGTGCCCGGGACGTGATCGGCGCGCTGCGGCTGGTGCTCTTCGCCCCGGAGGACCTCGAACTCGTCCGGGGCGACCCGGCCGAACGCCGTCGCTACCTCGACGACCTGCTCGTGCTCCGGCAGCCCCGGTACGCCGGGGTGCGCGCCGACTACGAACGGGTGGTCAAGCAGCGCAACGCCCTGCTGCGGACGGCGTACCTGGCCCGCAAGACGGGCGGGTCGCGGGGCGGGGACCTGTCCACCCTGGCGGTCTGGGACGCCCACCTGGCGCAGCACGGTGCCGAGCTGTTGGCCGGCCGGCTGGAACTGGTCGCCGCGCTCACCCCGCACGTGGCGAAGGCGTACGACGCGGTGGCGGCGGGCGAGGGAACGGCCGGGATCGCGTACCGGCCGTCGGTGGAGTTGACCGGGCCGACCACCGACCGGGCGGTGCTGGCCGAGGCGTTGACCGGCGCCCTGGCCGAGTCCCGGTCGGCCGAGATCGAGCGGGGCACCACCCTGGTCGGGCCGCACCGCGACGACCTCGTGCTCACCCTCGGCCCGCTACCCGCCAAGGGGTACGCCAGCCACGGCGAGTCCTGGTCGTACGCGCTGGCCCTGCGGCTGGCCGGGTACGACCTGCTGCGCGCCGACGGGATCGAACCGGTCCTGGTGCTCGACGACGTCTTCGCCGAGCTGGACGCGGGTCGTCGGGAACGGCTTGCCGAGTTGGTGGGCGGGGCCGGTCAGCTGCTGGTGACCTGTGCGGTGGACGACGACGTCCCGGTGGCCCTGCGGGGTGCCCGGTACGCGGTGGGCGACGGGACGGTCCGACGTGTCGACTGAGCCGGAGCGCCCCGTCGCACCCCCGGGCCGGACGGGTGGCCCGAGTCGCTCCTCCTCGGGCGGGGCACGCGGTGCGCGTACCCCCGGGGGAGGCGGCGGGGGCGCGGACGGTGCGCGGGCCCGACCGGCCGGCACCGGTGCGGACGCCGCGCCCGGTGGTGGGGTCGGCGGTCCGGCGACCGGAAGCGGGCCGTCCGGAGCGGGCGGCGACGGCGCGGCGACCGGCCCGGAAGGGGCCGGGGACGGCACGGCGGGGGCGAGCGGCCCGCAGCTGGCGCGGGCTGTGCTGGACGCGGCGAAGGCCCGACGGGAGTCGGCGTCGCGTAACCGCCGACCAGGGGTCACCGGTGCGGCCGACGGTGGCGGGCGGCGGCTGCGTGGCTACTCCGGGCCGGGGCCGGACCCGCGTGACCCGCAGCCGTTGGGTGCGGTGCTGGAGCGGCTGATGAAGGCCCGCGGCTGGCAGCAGCCGGCGGCCGAGGCGACCGTCTTCGGTGCCTGGGAGAAGGTCGTCGGGGCGGAGATCGCCCAGCACAGCCGGCCGGTCAAGCTGGAGGACGGCGAGTTGACCGTGGAGGCCCGGTCGACCGCGTGGGCCACCCAGTTGCGGCTGCTAGCCGGCTCGTTGCTGAAGCGGATCGCCGGGGAGGTCGGCCACAACGTGGTCCGCAAGCTGCACATCCACGGGCCGGCGGCGCCGTCGTGGTCGCGCGGGCCGCGTCGGGTGCGGGGTCGGGGGCCGCGCGACACCTACGGCTGACGGTCACTGTTGCGTGCGCCGGGCCTCCCGCTCGGCACGTTTGCGTTCCCGCTGCTCGCGGCTCCACTGCTTGCGTCGCTCCAGGTCCTGCTTCCAGGCGTCCCGGGCCTGCCGGGAGCCGCCCTGCACCGCACCCTGCACCTCCGGCGGGCCGGCCAGGTTCTTGAAGGCCCAGGCCAGGAGCCGACCGCCCTCGCCGGGGGCCTTCGCCGCCGGCTTCTCCTCGCTCATCGGCTCCGACCTCTCGTCAATGATTGGTGTGCAAACCATTGGTACACCAATCATTGGTACGATCGCAATGACGACGAGGAGGTGCAGAGGTGGGCGCTAAGCCCGACGGGGATCCGTTGGCGTTGGAGGAGCAGGTCTGCTTCGCGCTCTCCGTCGCCGCGCGCGGCGTGGTCGCGGTCTACCGGCCGCTGCTGGAACCGATGGGGCTGACCCATCCGCAGTACCTGGTCATGCTGGCGCTCTGGCAGCACGCGCCGCTGTCGGTCCGCGAGCTGAGCCGGCTGCTCCAACTCGATCCCGGCACCCTGTCGCCGCTGCTCAAGCGCCTGGAGGCGGCCGGCTATCTCCGCCGCGGGCGAGACCCGGCCGACGAACGCAGCCTGGCCGTCTCGCTCACCGGGAGCGGCCGGGCCCTGCGGGACCGCGCCGAGCAGATCCCGCAGGCGGTCGTCGCGCGGCTCGGGCTGCCGCTGTCCGAGCTACGCGACCTGCACGGGGCGCTGACCCGGGTGATCGCCGCCGCCAGCGGCGCGGTCGTGGCCAGCCCTCCCGCCGGGGCGACCCTGACGCCGGAGAGCTAGCCGCCGCTGCGGCCGACTGTCATGGCTGCGGGCCGGGTCGGCGACCGGGCTCGGCGTCGGCGTAGACGGCGAAGCCCCGGTCGGCGCAGCGCCGGTAGAACGCGGCCAGCACGCCCAGCTCGGCACAGGTGAAGTCCCACTGCGGCGGGTCGCCGTTCTCGTCGCGCAACCGGTCGAGCCGGCTACCCAGCCAACGCAACTGCTGTTCGGCGAGGCGGCCGTCGCCGAGCAGCGCGCGGAGCACATCGCTGACCGACTCGAAGGTCACCACCTCGCCGTGCGGCCGGTGCTGGGCGACGAACTTCTCCACCCCGCCGGCGATCCAGGCGCACCCGTCCGGGTCGATCACCGGGTCCTCGTCCTCGGCGGCGGCGTCGGTGGCGTAGAGCACATTCTCCAGGCCGAGGATCAGGTCGACCAGCTCGGTGTACGCGGTGGCCCGGACCGTGCCGGTCTTGGCGATGTGCTCGGCGAGCGCGGCGGTCGGCGCGGAGATCCGCGGGATGTCGACGATCTCGCCGAAGTCGACGAACTCGGCCGGCGCGACCGGGTCGTAGAAGCGGCCGGTCCGCGGCCAGTGCACCGCGACATTGTCCAGCCCCATCTGGTGTCACCTCTCGAGAGCACGTGTCGGGTCGTTCGGGTCCATCGTCCCGGTAACGGGTGGAAAAGATCAAGACGGGCAGCTCTGCCGCGCGCCGCAAAGCTACGGTACGACCGCCTCCGGGCGCGACCCCCGTCCGCCCGCCGACCCGGCCGATCGCAGTGGCGGCGGGCACGGAAGGCGGACCCGGGCGTGTAGGGGGAGTAGCGGACAGCGAGATTCGGCCCGCTACGGGGGTCTGAGCCGCCTTCAAGGGGTGCCGAGTGGCGGTTCTGTCGTGTGCGCACAGTAAGATTGGACCCGAGACGACGACCTGACGCGGTGCGACGGACAGGGGCCTTCACCGGCCCTTGATCAACGTCCCGGGTCGGGTCTGGCCGATCGCGATCCGCGGGCAACCGCGGCGACCGGCGCGCACGATCCGCGACCGCCCTCCGGGCGCGCCGCCCGGGCGCGCCGACGTCGTGTCCTGTCCGCCGAACCCGCGCCCCCGCGCCCTGGTGCGGATGGTGCGAGAAAGTGGCCGAGGGTGGCAGCGCAGGACAAGCAGGAGTACGGCGCAGAGTCGATCACCGTCCTCGAAGGGCTGGAGGCGGTCCGCAAGCGGCCCGGCATGTACATCGGGTCGACCGGCGAGCGCGGTCTGCACCACCTCGTGTGGGAGGTCGTGGACAACGCCGTGGACGAGGCGCTCGCCGGCTACTGCGACACCATCGACGTGGTGCTGCTCGCCGACGGCGGGGTCCGGGTCACCGACAACGGCCGTGGCTTCCCGGTCGACCTGCACCCGAAGCTCAAGAAGCCGGGTGTCGAGGTCGCGCTGACCGTGCTGCACGCGGGCGGCAAGTTCGACGGCAAGGCGTACGCGGTCTCCGGCGGTCTGCACGGCGTCGGCGTCTCAGTGGTGAACGCCCTCTCCACCCGGATGGCCGTCGAGATCCACAAGTCCGGTTTCGTCTGGCGGCAGCAGTACCACAACTCCAAGCCCGACCCGCTGGAGAAGGGCGAGACCACCGACCGCACCGGTTCGGCGGTCTCCTTCTGGCCGGACCCGGACGTCTTCGAGACGACCGACTTCGACTTCCAGACCATCTACCGCCGCCTCCAGGAGATGGCCTTCCTCAACCGGGCGCTCTCCATCCACCTGCTCGACGAGCGGGTCGCCGAGGGCGAGGAGGGCAAGCCCCGCGAGGTCACCTTCTACTACGAGGGCGGCATCGCCGACTTCGTCAGGCACCTCAACGCCTCGAAGAACCCGATGCACAAGACGGTCGTCGAGTTCGCCGCCGAAGAAGAAGGCATGTCGGTCGAGATCGCCATGCAGTGGAACGAGTCGTACGGCGAGTCGGTCTACACCTTCGCCAACACGATCAACACGCACGAGGGCGGCACCCACGAGGAGGGCTTCCGAGCCGCGCTGACCAGCGTGGTCAACCGCTACGGCGCGGACAAGAAGCTACTCAAGGGCGACGAGAAGCTCTCCGGCGAGGACATCCGCGAGGGCCTGGCCGCGATCATCTCGGTCAAGCTGGCCAATCCGCAGTTCGAGGGCCAGACCAAGACCAAGCTGGGCAACACCCCGGTGAAGAGCTTCGTGCAGCGGGTCTGCAACGACCGGCTGGTCGACTGGTTCGACCGCAACCCGGCCGAGGCCAAGACGATCATCCAGAAGGCGTCCCAGGCGGCCCGCGCCCGGATCGCCGCCCAGCAGGCGCGCAAGCTGGCCCGCCGCAAGTCGCTGCTGGAGTCCGGCTCGATGCCGGGCAAGCTGGCCGACTGCCAGTCCACCGACCCGCGCGAGTCCGAGGTCTTCATCGTCGAGGGCGACTCGGCAGGCGGCTCGGCCAAGCAGGGTCGCGACCCGCGTACCCAGGCGATCCTGCCGATCCGCGGCAAGATCCTCAACGTGGAGAAGGCCCGGATCGACCGGGTACTCAAGAACAACGAGGTCCAGGCGCTGATCACCGCGCTGGGCACCGGCATCCACGACGACTTCGACATGGAGAAGCTGCGGTACCACAAGGTGGTGCTGATGGCCGACGCCGACGTCGACGGCCAGCACATCCAGACGCTCCTGCTCACCCTGCTGTTCCGCTTCATGCGACCGCTTGTCGAGTTGGGCCACGTCTACCTGGCCGCCCCGCCGCTCTACAAGATCAAGTGGAACAAGAAGGGTGACGACGCCCAGTACGCGTACTCCGACCGGGAGCGCGACGGGCTGATCGCGCTGCGCCAGCAGAAGAAGCCCAACGCCAAGCCGGACGACATCCAGCGGTTCAAGGGTCTGGGCGAGATGAACTATCCCGAGCTGTGGGAGACCACGATGAACCCGGCCACCCGGACGCTGCGTCAGGTCACCCTCGACGACGCCGCCACCGCCGACGAGCTGTTCAGCGTGCTGATGGGCGAGGACGTCGAGGCCCGGCGCTCGTTCATCCAGCGCAATGCCAAGGACGTGCGGTTCCTCGACATCTGAGCCAGCGGTCGGCCGGTGGGCCACCGGCCGACCGTCGTCCACCGGGTTATCCACAGCCTGGCCGGTTTCCACAGCGTTATCCACAGGACGAACGCGACTCTGAGTCTGATAAGGGTTAACAGTGACCGATACTCCCGAGTCCACCCCGAACGAGCCGGAGACCCCCGAGACACCACTCGCGGCGGTCGTCCAGCACGACCGGATCGAGCCGGTCGGGCTCGAGGTCGAGATGCAGCGCTCGTACCTCGACTACGCGATGAGCGTGATCGTCGGGCGGGCCCTGCCGGACGTCCGGGACGGGCTCAAGCCGGTCCACCGCAAGATCCTCTACGCCATGTACGACTCGGGTTACCGACCCGACCGGGGTTACGTGAAGTGCTCCCGGGTCGTCGGCGACGTGATGGGGCAGTTCCACCCGCACGGTGACTCGGCCATCTACGACGCCCTGGTCCGGATGGCCCAGCCCTGGGCGCTGCGCTACCCCCTGGTCGACGGCAACGGCAACTTCGGTTCGCCCGGAAATGACCCGGCTGCGGCCATGAGGTACTGCGTGACCGGAGATGTCCGGATTCGCACGGCCGACGGTACCGTCCGGATCGGCGACATTGTGCCGGACGCCGCGCCGAGCAGCGAGACCGACGTCGAACTGAAGGTCCGCGACCGCAACGGCGACCTGGTCCGCGCGTCGAAGTTCTTCCACTCCGGCGAGCACCCGACGCTGCGACTGCGCACCCGCGAGGGGTACGAGCTGACCGGCACCCACAACCACCCGGTGCTCTGCCTGGTGGACGTGGCCGGGGTGCCGACCCTGCTCTGGAAGCTGCTCGCTGAGCTCTCCCCGGGCGACCGGGTGGTGCTCCAGCGGACGGTGCCGGACGAGATCGGCTACCCGATGCTGGAGCACGTCGAGGCTGCGGTGCTCGCCGGTGCCTTCGTCAGCGAGGGCTGGGTGTCGGAGGGGCGGGCCGGGTTCAACAACGTGGACCGGGAGTTCTTCGTCCGGGTCCTCGCCGCCTACGATCTCGCCGTCGGCGGACCACGCTATTTGAGCGAGCGGGTCATCGCCTCCGGCAGTGTGCTGCACGAGTTGGACGTCCAGGACCTTTCGGCGCTGCGCGCCAGCATCCTCGGCGAACTGGTCGGCGCACGGAGCGCCGCCAAGTTCGTGCCCGAGTTCGTCTGGCAGGGGCCGGCGGCGATCAAGCGCGCCTTCCTCCAGGCGCTCTTCGAGGGCGACGGATCGTCCTCGCTGCTGCCGCGCAACACCATCCAGGTCTCGTACTCGACCCGCAGTGAGCGGTTGGCCCGCGAGGTCCAGCAGTTGCTGCTGGAGTTCGGCGTGATCAGCCGGCAGACCCGGTACGACGACGGCGAGATTAAGGTCGTGGTGACCAACCGCCGCGACGCCCGGATCTTCGCCGCCCACGTCGGCTTCCTCGGCCGCAAGCAGGCCAAGCTGGAGTCCGAGCTGGCTTCGGTGCCGGCGAGCAGCACGGCGCTCTCCAGCGACCACGTCCCGCTGGTCGGTGACTTCATCCGCGCGCACGGGGCCCGGCGCTGGACCGAGCGGGACTGGCTGCGTCGGCACAACGTCGACCGGATCGAGCGGTGGGAGCGGGACCGCGACGAGATCGCCGCCCGGATCACCGAGCCGGGGATCCTCGACGTGGTGGAGCCGCTTGTCGACGGCCGGTTCTACTACGCCGAGGTGGCGAGCATCACGGATGCCGGCGTGCAGCCGGTCTACAGCGTCCGGGTGGACACCGAGGATCACTCCTTCGTCTCCGACGGCTTCGTCAGCCACAACACCGAGTGCAAGCTCGACCCGCTGGCGATGGAGATGCTGCGGGACATCGACGAGGACACCGTCGATCTGCAGGACAACTACGACGGCCGGGCCAAGGAGCCCACCATCCTGCCGTCGCGGATCCCCAACCTGCTGGTCAACGGCTCCGAGGGCATCGCGGTCGGGATGGCCACCAAGATCCCGCCGCACAACCTGCGCGAGATCGGCGCGGCGGTGCAGTGGTGCCTGGAGAACCCGGAGGCCGACGAGGCGACCACGCTCGAAGCGCTGCTGGAGATCGTCAAGGGGCCGGACTTCCCCACCCACGGCCTGATCGTCGGTCAGTCCGCCATCCAGGACGCGTACCGGACCGGTCGCGGGTCGATCCGGATGCGCGCGGTGGTGGAGGTCGAGGAGGACAAGCGGGGCCGGCCGGCGCTGGTGGTCAGCGAGCTGCCGTACCAGGTCAACCCGGACAACCTGGCGGAGCGGATCGCCGAGCTGATCAAGGAAGGCAAGCTCGCCGGCATCGCCGACATCCGGGACGAGTCCTCCGGGCGTACCGGCATGCGGATCGTGCTGGTGCTCAAGCGTGACGCGGTCGCCAAGGTGGTGCTGAACAACCTCTACAAGCACACCCAGCTCCAGGAGACCTTCGGCGCCAACATGCTGGCCCTGGTCGACGGGGTGCCGCGCACGCTCAACCTGGCCCAGTTCCTCCGTTACTACGTCGAGCACCAGATCGAGGTGATCCGCCGACGGACCGCCTTCCGGCTGCGCAAGGCCGAGGAGCGGGCGCACATCCTGCGCGGCCTGTCCAAGGCGTTGGACGCGTTGGACGAGGTGATCGCCCTGATCCGGCGCTCGCCCACCGTCGATGACGCCCGGCAGGGCCTGATCCGGCTGCTGGAGATCGACGAGATCCAGGCGACCGCGATCCTGGACATGCAGCTGCGTCGGCTGGCCGCGCTGGAGCGGCAGCGGATCCTGGACGACCTGGCCAAGCTCGAGATCGAGATCGCCGACCTCAAGGACATCCTCGCCAAGCCGGAGCGGCAGCGGAAGATCGTCTCCGAGGAGCTGAGCGAGATCGTCGCGAAGTGGGGCGACGAGCGGCGTACGAAGATCATCCCGTTCGACGGCGAGGTCTCGATGGAGGACCTGATCGCCCGCGAGGACGTGGTGGTCACCATCACCCGCACCGGGTACGCCAAGCGCACCAAGGTCGACCTCTACCGCTCGCAGCGGCGCGGCGGCAAGGGCGTGAGCGGTGCGACACTCCGGCAGGACGACATTGTCAGCCACTTCTTCGTATGCTCCACACACGACTGGATGTTGTTCTTCACCAACAAGGGCCGCGTATACCGGGCCAAGGCGTACGAGTTGCCCGAGGCCAGTAGGGTGGCCAAGGGTCAGCACGTGGCCAACCTGCTCGCCTTCCAGCCGGATGAGCAGATCGCACAGATCATCGAAATCCCGAACTACCAGGTGGCCCCCTACCTGGTACTGGCCACGAGAAACGGCCTGGTGAAGAAGACCCGACTCGAGGAGTTCGACTCCAACCGGTCCGGCGGCGTCATCGCGATCAACCTGCGTGACGACGACGAGCTGGTCGGTGCCGTCCTGGTGGCGCCGGAGGAGGATCTCCTGCTCGTCTCGAAGAAGGCGCAGGCGATCCGGTTCAACGCCTCGGACGAGGCGTTGCGCCCGATGGGCCGGGCCACCTCGGGTGTGATCGGCATGCGCTTCACCGACGACGACGTCCTGCTGGCCATGGAGGTCGTCCGGGAGGGTCTGGACGTCCTGGTGGCCACGAACGGGGGATATGCGAAACGTACCCCCATCGAGGAATACCCGGTGCAGGGCCGGGGAGGTAAGGGCGTGTTGACTGCGAAGATCACCGAGCGCCGCGGTGGTCTGGTGGGCGCGGTCGTGATCGACCCGGACGACGAGCTGTTCGCGATCACCAGCAACGGCGGCGTCATCCGGACTCCGGTGAAGCCTGTACGCCGTACGCGTGACCGGAACACAATGGGGGTCAAGCTGATGGACCTCCCGGACGGCGTGACTATCGTGGCGATTGCTCGCAATGCCGACGAGCCTGACGAACAGGACTAGTTGAATGACGGAGACACAGGCGAAGTCGGGGAACAAGGGGACCTCGGCCAAACCGGTCGACGAGGAGGCCGCCAAGAGCGGTCCAACCCCCGCCGGCCGCGCCGCCGTGGGTCGGGCGACCGTCCCCGCCGACGCGCCTGCCCCGAAGTTCACTCGGGCACCCGGCATGGCACCGCCGCCGGACAAGCCGGGTGAGGATTCGGGAACGACCGAGAAGCCCCAGACAACGGGTACCGACGCGCCCTCCTCCGCCACCCAGCCGGTGGCCGCTGCGGCCAGGTCGAGCAACACGACACAGCCGATCTCGGTCGGGGCCGCCACCTCTCCGTCCAGCACCGGCACCCAGCCGAAGGTCGGCGGGTTGCGGCCGTCCCCGGACGGTGGGCGTCCCGCCGCAGGCACGGGCAGCGCCCGCCCGGCCAACGGCGGAGGCCTGCCTCCGGGCCTCGGAGGTCCGGCCGCCGTCGGTGCCGCGCGGGTGGGTGACGCGGTACGCGCCGCGCGTACCTCGGTCAGTTCGGCGGCTTCCCGGGGCCCGCGCCGGGCCCGGCTGAACCTCAAGCGGATCGACCCGTGGTCCGTGATGAAGTTCGCCTTCGCGGTCTCCGTGGTCCTGTTCATCGTGGTGGTCGTGGCGACCTCGGTGCTCTATCTCGCGCTGGACGCGATGGGTGTCTTCCAGAGCGTCAACGACAGCCTGACCGACCTGGTCAGCGCCAGCGGCGGGCAGGGCACCAGCGGGGGCTTCCAGATCACCGCCAAGGGCGTCATCCTGACGTCCGCCCTGATCGGGCTGGTCAACGTGGTGCTGTTCACCGCGCTCGCGACCCTCGGCGCGTTCGTCTACAACGTCTGCGCCGACCTGGTCGGCGGGATCGAACTGACGCTCGCCGAGCGCGACTGATCCGAGCGCGCTCACCGGGCGCGACCGATCCGGCCCGATGCCGGGGCACCGCGGACAGCGGTCGCCCCGGCATCGTGCTTCCCGGCCACCGTCCGGCTGGGCCGGCCCGGTTCCCCGCTCCTTGCCGGTCGACCGGCTCCGGCGCCGCTGGTGGGAGTGGATCTCCGATCCGGGTGACCGGCGGAAAGGACTCGCCCGCTCGCGGGGCGGCCGGGTACGGTCGGGATGGCGCGAGAGCATCGGTCACCCCGATTTGGGAGCGGACGATGCGATGGGTTAACCTTGCTCGTCGCCACACGGGGCTATAGCTCAGTCGGTTAGAGCGCAGAGCTGATAACTCTGAGGTCGCTGGTTCGATTCCAGCTAGCCCCACCGCAACACCGTTCCGACGGGCAGTCGAGTCGAGCGCGAGGGGTCGCCCCATGTTCAAGAAGCTTCTGTTCCTGGTCGGTGTCGTCGGCGTCGCCGCTGTGGTGGCCAGGAAGGTCAAGGCTTCCAACGACGAGCGCGCTCTCTGGCACGAGGCGACCACCGCGCCCGATCTGCGCTGACCAGCCCGGCTCCGGTCGGCACCGGCGGCGTCGTCCGCCTGCGGGGCCCTAGCTCAACTGGCAGAGCACTGCCTTTGCAAGGCAGGGGTTAGGGGTTCGAGTCCCCTGGGCTCCACCAGCACTTTCCTTGGTTGATCTCAGTTCCGAATACAGCCATCCGTACGGCCAAGCTGCTCAGGCCGTCTCCTGTTCGGGCGCGACTGTGAGTGAGGCGAGATCCTCACGAGTACGGCCCAGGACTGTGCGAACTCGTGGAATGAGCGGGGTACCGAATGACCCACCGGTCGTCTTCCTGCGTGCGGACCGATCGGCAGGCAGGGCAATCGGCAGGCAGGGCAGAAGCAGTTCGGACTCTAGTGAAACGTGTCGTGCTTCCGGCACCAGTCAACCGCCAGGGGGAAGGGTGTTCGTCAGCGTCGCAAGTGAGTCGGGACGCCCGGACGGTCGGAACGAGGACTGGGCGGCAGCCACCGCCACGACGGCCGTGGTCCTCGACGGCCTTTCCGAGGCATCGGAGACGGGTTGCGTTCACGGCACGCCCTGGTACGTGCACCAGCTCGGAAGCAAACTACTGGGGCTCGCTGGTAGCCCTGGCCGAAATCTGGCGGAAGCCCTGGCGGAGGCGGTAGACGCGGTGGCGGCCATGCATCGTGATTCCTGCGACCTCGCCCATCCTGGCTCTCCCTGTTCGACAGTCGCCATGGTGCGGCAGTCCGGAGATTCGTTGGAATATCTTGTCCTCTCGGATTCCGTCGTAGCAATTGACCGGATGCACGACGAGCCGGTGGTGGTACAGGACAAGTCGGTGGAAGCCTTCGCGTCGGGCAATGCGCGGGCGGCCCGTGCCGGCAGGGACAAAAGCGATAAGGGTCCACTCTTCGCGCTGATAAGTGAGCAGCAGAAAGTCAGAAACCGGGCCAGTGGCTACTGGGTGGCGCAGGCGGACCCGACAGCCGCTGAACACGCGCTGACCGGCGCTGTGGACGAGGTGCGTGGTGCCGCTCTGCTGTCGGATGGCGCCGCCCTTCTGGTCACCGACTTCAACGCGATGGATTGGCCCGCGCTGCTGGCGTTCGCCTACGACCACGGGCCCGCCGCCCTGATCGCGGCCACCCGGGAGTTCGAGGACCGTGATCCGGGCGGTGTGATCTGGCCGAGGTACAAGCACCGGGACGATGCCACCGCGGTCGTCTGCCGCCTCTAGCGCGGGATTCGCGCGCATGCTGGACCGGTTGCCTGCCGATCTGCCACGCTGAGCCGTGCTGATCTACAAGATCCTGCTGCCGGCCGAGTGGTCGCAGTTCGACGCCACCGGCCGTTTCGACGGTTCACCGCTGGACCACAGCAGCGGTTTCGTCCACTGTTCCTCGCGCGCACAGGTGGCTGCGACCGCGGTGCGGTTCTTCGCGCCGGAGCCGGCCCTTGTGGTCGTCGCGCTCGACACCCGGCGTCTCGGCGCGGCCCTGCGTTGGGAGGACACCCCCGACGGGCAGTCCTTCCCACACGTCTACTCGGCGCTGCCGCTTGACGCGGTGGTCGCGGTCCATCCGGTGGCCGGGGCGTCGTCGGTGGACCGCGCGCTACCACAGGATTAACCCGAACCGACGACCACCGACTCACCGCTGCCGGACGATCGCCGCCGCGCGGCGGTGGCGGGGCGTCTCGATCTCGTCGAGCAGGGCGATGGCGAAGTCCGGGTAGCTGATCCGGCTGCCCGGGTCACCGTGCTCGGCGAGCACGTAGTGGCCGGTGCGGGGGCCGTCGTGGTCGAAGTCACCGGCGGGTGCGAGGTAGGCCCAGTCCAGCTCGGCGGCCCGGAGCTCGGCGAGGCCGGCGGCGTGGCCGAGGTAGAAGGGGCGGTACTCGTTCGGATAACCGGGCTCGTCCATCAGGGCGGCACCGGACGCCCCGGGCATGATCGCGGCGAGGCCGACCACCACCAGCCGGCGTACGCCCGCCTTGGTGAGGCCGTTGGTCAGGGCGCGGGACGAGGCGGTGAAGAAGTCGTGCGGTGGTAGGGACAGGTCCACCGAGGCACTGATCGCGACGTCCTGCCCGGCGGCTGACCGCTCGACGCTCAGCGGGTCGGTCACGTCGCCGGCCGTCACCCGTACGTCGACCAGGTCGCGGTGGCGTGCGGGGTCGCGTACCACGGCGGTGACCTGGTGGCCGCGGCGTTGTGCCTCGGCGACGGCCTGCCGCCCGGCCCGGCCGCCTGCGCCGAAGACCACTATCTGCATGAGGAACCACCCTCCATCGGGGCCGGATTCCGTGCGTCCGACCGAGGTGCCGACGCTATCGAGGGACGTGGTTACCACCGGGATACCGGCTATCGTGAGGCGATGAGGCAGCCCCTGCCGGCCGACATGTTCGACGAGCTGTGCCCGTCGTCGCTCAACCCGATCCGGTTCGGCGACAAGTGGGCGGCGCTGGTCATCCGTTGCCTGGAGCACGGGCCCCGCCGCTTCTCCGAGCTGCGCGTTCCGCTGCACCGGGTCACCGCCAAGGTGCTCACCCGATCGCTGCGTTCCCTCGAACGCGACGGGCTGGTCAGGCGTACCGTCCACCCGCCGCACGTCGAGTACGAGTTGACCCCGCTGGGCCGCAGCCTGCTCGGACCGATCGCGGTGGCCTGTGCCTGGACCGAACGGCACTGGGACGACCTGCTCGACGCCCGCGAGTCGTACGACACCGCCGACCGGGCCGGCGAGGCGTCCGCCCCGGCCCGCCGGGCACACTCGACGTCCAGACCGTCTGCCGGCCGGACACCGCACCGCCGACCAGACGGGACAGCCGCCTGACGAGTTCCGGTGGGGCCGGCGACTGCGGGGGAGCATCGGCCAGGACACCACCGAAGTCCAACAGCAGGGCGAGCGGCGAGCGGAGCATGCCCGCAATCCTCCCCCACGTGACCTACCCTCCGGGAAGGACACCGGGGACCTGCCTGCCGGGAGCGCACAGGGACGACGCGGTTGGCGCGCGTCCTCTAGCCTCTCGGCCATGGGAGCAGTCAAGCCGTGGCACCTGGTCGTCCTGATGCTCTGCTGCCTCGTGCCCACGGTGGTTGCCGTCGGCGGGGGCGTCTGGGCGTTGCGTCGTTCCCGTCGGCGCTGACCCGGATGACGGCCGACGGTGTCCCGGGGGTGGAGTTCCGCGGCGGTGTCTGCTGGGCGGAGGCCGGGCCGCCCCGCACGTCGTTCGGCCCCACCGCCGGGTAGCCGCCGGCCACCCGCACCGGACCGGGCGGGGACGGCAGGCTAGCGTCGGGGACGTGACCATCGGATCTCCCCGCGTCCTGCCCGCCGAGCGCGGCATCGCCGAGGCCGCCGCCGTGCTACGGGCCGGCGGGCTGGTGGCCTTCCCCACCGAGACGGTCTACGGGCTCGGCGCGAACGCGTTGGATGCCCGGGCCGCGGCGCGGATCTTCGAGGCCAAGGCCCGGCCGAGCTTCGATCCGCTGATCACCCACCTGGCCGACGCCGCCGACCTGCCGGCTCTCGTCGGTACGCTGCCCCCGCCGGTCGCGGCGCTGGCCGAGCGCTTCTGGCCGGGGCCGCTCACCCTGATCGTGGACCGGCCGGCCGTGATCCCGCCCATCGTCACCTCCGGCCTGGACACCATGGCTGTCCGGGTGCCCGACGAGGCGTCCGCCCGCGCGTTGATCAGGTCCGCCGGGGTGCCGGTGGCCGCACCGAGCGCCAACCGGTTCGGGCAGCTCAGCCCGACCCGGGCCGAGCATGTCGTACGCGGGCTCGGCGCGGCGGTCGACGTGGTGCTCGACGGCGGCCCCACCCGGTGCGGGATCGAGTCGACAATCGTGGACGCGCGGGGACCGCAGGCGGTGGTGCTGCGCCTCGGGGCGCTGCCCGTGGAGGAGCTCATCGCGGCGATCGGCCCGGTGACCGTCCGACCGGGCAGCTCCGGGCAGCCGGTGGCTCCCGGTACGTTGGCCGCGCACTACGCACCGCGTACCCCGTTGCGGGTGGTGGGGGGTGTGGTGCCGGAACCGGTCGGCGGTGTCCGGCGGGGGTTCCTGGCCTTCCGGGAGCGGCCGGCCGCCGGCTACGCGGCGGTCGAGGTGCTCTCGCCCGCCGGTGACCTGACCGAGGCCGCCGCCCGGCTCTTCGACGCGCTGCACCGGCTGGACGCGGCCGGGGTAACCGAGATTCTTGCCGAACCGGCCCCCGACGAGGGGATCGGCCGGGCGATCAACGACCGGCTGGGCCGCGCCGCCGCCACCTGGTCCCCGCCACCACCTGCCCGGGCCGCCGGGCGATGAGCAGAAGCCGGGCAACAACACGGAAGTAGTGGCCATCCTGCCGCAGGATGCCACTACTTCGTTGTTGGAGCACGATCAGGCGGCAGGCGGCAGGCGGGGTCAGCGGGTGGGTGGGGACGGTAGGTGCTCCACCAGGCGGGTCAACGCGCCGTTGGCGAAGGTCGCGCCGAGCGCCGAACCGGCGGCGATCCCCCAGCCCACCGGGCCGAGCGGGGTGCAACCGAAGAACTGGCTCACCCCTGGCGTCTGCACCACGGCGGCGAGCACGCCGACCGACGCGGCGGTCGACGCGAGCACCGTCGGACTGGTGCCACCGGCGAGGACGGTCTGCCCCAGTTGGGTGCCGACCAGCGAGACCAGGGCCACCGTGCCGGCCCGTCGTTCCCGGCCGGTCCAGCGGGCCACCGTCCAGCCGGCGGTCGCACCCAGGGTGGTGGCGGCGGCGCGCAGCCCGATCTCCCGGGTCATGGTGCCGCCGAGTGAGGCGTCCGGCCCCTCGCGGAGCAGCCCGTCGGCGTGGTCGGAGTCGGGTGGCCGGATCGCGATGGCCAGCGCCGGCGCCAGGTCGGTGAGCAGGTTGACCAGGAGCAACTGTCGGCCGTTGAGTGCCGAGCGGCCGGTGAGGGCGGCGCTGAGCACGCTGAACGCGATCTCGCCGAGATTGCCGCCGACCAGGATGCTCAGCGCGTGGCGTACCGACGACCACATCGCCCGCCCCTCGACCAGGGTGGCGATGATGGTCTCCAACCGGTCGTCGGTGACCACCAGGTCGGCGGCGGCGCGGGCGGCCGGGGTGCCCCGTTGGCCGAGGGCGATGCCCACGTCGGCCAGCCGGATGGCGGGTGCGTCGTTGGCACCGTCACCTGTCATCGCCACGGTACGCCCGCACTTCTGCAACGCCTGGATGATCCGTACCTTGTGCGCCGGGGTGCACCGGGCCACCACGTCGGTACGGCCCAGCAGCTCGCCCAGCGCCGCGTCGTCCAACCGGTCCAGCTCGGTGGCGGTGACCACCCGCTGACCGTCGGTCTCCGGGCTGATCGCCGACGCGATAGCCTCGGCGGTGGCCGGATGGTCCCCGGTGATCATGATGGTGTGCACGCCGGCCTGTCGGATCCGGCGCACGGCCGGGGCGGCGCTGTCCCGTACCCCGTCGGCGAGGGCGAGGAAACCGACGAAGACCAGCCCCCGCACCTCGTCGTCGGTGACCGCCTCGGCACCGGCCCGGCACTCCGCCACGGCGAGGATCCGATGGCCCGCCCCGGCCCGCTCGGCGAGCACGGTGTGCAGCCGGCCCCGACGTTCGTCGTCAAGCGGCTCTTCCCGGCCGCCCGGCAGCCGCCACGCACCGCACCGGGGCAGCACCGTCTCCGGGGCGCCCTTCACGCTGAGCAGCATCCCGTCGGTGGTCCGGCCGACGGTCGCGTGGTAACCCCGGGACGGCTCGAACGGCAGCCCGCCCACCGCCGTCCAACCGCCCGCGTCGGTCTGCTCGGTCACGTCCGCCTGCCGTGCGCCATGACGGACCGCCCGGTCGGTGTGCTGCGGCAACTCCTCCGGATCGGCCGCGTACGGGGTGGCCCGCAGCCCGGCGGCGAGGACCCGGCGCAACCCGTCGTCGAGGCCGTGCAGATCGGCGAACCGGCCGTCGTCGCCGACCCCGGCGAGCAGCAGCTTGCCCTCGGTGAGGGTGCCGGTCTTGTCGAAGCAGAGCACGTCCACCCGGCCCAGCGCCTCGATGGTGCGCGGGTTGCGGACCAACGCCCCGTGCTCGGCCAGCCGCCGCGCGGCGGCCAGCTGCGCCGCGCTGACCAGGAACGGCAGCCCCTCCGGCACCGACGCCACGGCCAGGTTCGCGGCGGTCGCCGCCGTCTGCCCCAGTGGTACGCCCCGCAACAGCCCCGCCCCGGCCACCGCGATCGCCGACGCGGCGGCCAGTGGGATCGCCGCGCGGGTGAGCTTGCCGAGCCGGGCCTCCACCCCGCTTTCCGGTGGGGCCTGGCTGGCCAGCGCGAGGCTCCGGCCGGACTCGGTCCCGGCACCGGTCGCCACCACCACCGCGGTGCCGTGGCCGGCGGCGATGGTGGTGCCCTCGTACAGCATCGAGACGCGGTCGGCCAGGGCGGCGGCGACGACCGGGTCGGCTCCCTTGCTGACCGGCAACGACTCACCGGTCAGCGACGACTCGTCGGCCTCCAGCCCGTCGGCGGTGAGCACCCGGCAGTCGGCCGGCACCGCGTCCCCCGGGCCGACGGTCACCACGTCCCCGGGGACCAGGTCCTCGGCGGCGGTCACCCGTGCGGTCCCGTCCCGCAGCACCCGGGCGGTGACCGCCGACCGGGACAGCAACTCGGCCAGTGCCCGGTCGGTGTTGCGCTGGTGCACCGCCCCGACCAGCGCCGAACCGCCGATCACGCCTCCGACCAGGGCCGCGTCGACAAGTGAGCCGAACGCCGCGGAGAGGACCGCGCCGGCGGCCAGCACCGGCGTGAGCGGGTTGGCCAACTCGTCGACGAAGGCCCGGAACAGGCTGACCGGGCCGGTCGACGCGTCCGGGCCGGCGCGGTGCCGGTGCTGCGCCTCGGCGTCGGTCAGGCCGTCCGGCGTGGTGTCGAGCTGACGCAGCACGGCCGACACCGGCATCAGGTGCCAGGCGGTGGTGGCCGGCACCGGGGCTTGCACCGGGTCGGGCAGCCGGCGGGCCCGCCACACCCCGTTGGCGAAGGCCAGTGCCGCCGCGCCGTTGACGGCGGCGAGGCTGCGGCCAGGCAGTTGCGGTGCGGCGGCGGTGAACGCGCCCAACGCGCCGAGGCCGGTGCCGGCCATGGCGAGGCGGATGTTCTGCCTGGTCATCCGCCGGGCCACCCCGGCCGCCTCGATCAACAGTGCGGGGATCCGCAGGTCGGTGCCGACGAGCAGGTGGGCGCCCCACGGGGGCAGGTCCTCGGGGGCGGCCACGCCGAGCCCGCAGTCGGACCCGGCCAGCGCCGCCCGGTCGCCGGAGACCAGCATCACCACCGCGCCGTCGCGTTGCAGGGTGCGGACGGACTCGGCGAGCCGGTCCCCGCCGGGCAGCACCGCGTCGGCGAAGCCGTACCGCTGCGGGTCGGCACCGGCCACCACCAGGCGCAGGCCGGCGTGCCGGGCGGCGGTGGGCAGCGCGTCCACGCCGGGTGCCGGTTCGGGCGCGACCCGGACGACGGCGGTGAGGGCGTCACCGTGGACGAGACCGAGCAGCGGTCCGCCCGCCGCGCGCAGCCGCCGGCTGTCCGGGGTGTCCCCCGGGTCGGCGGCGTCGAGGTCAGCCAGCGGGCCGAGCCGCCAGCCGTCCGTCTCGTGGACGTCGTCCGGGTGGTCGGGGTCGAAGAGGGCGAACGCCCGGCCGACCACCTCCCCGGTGTCCGCGTCGGCCACCGGCGCCAGGTCGGCGAGGACGCCCCGGGCCGAGCCGAGCACGGCCGCGTCCAGCACCACCGTGTCGATCCGGTCGAGTTCCCGCAGCACACTGCGGTCCATGGCGATCACGCCACGCCGGGCGAGGATCCGGCCGAGCTGGGCGGCGTACCCCTCGCGGCCGCTGCCGGGGGCCTTGGGCAGCGCGGCGAGTCCGAGCGCGGCGGCCCGCTTCGGGCCGGCGACGGGCAGCGCGGCGGCCCCGGCGGTGACCCCGGTGGCGAGCATGGTCGAGATGTACCGCTCGACCGGGCCGTCGGGTCGGGGGCAGGGCCGCCCGGCCCCGGTCAGGCGGGCTACAGCGCGCTCCGGGTCACCGGTCAACTTCGGCTCGGCCCGGGTCCAGGTGGCGAGCTGGGCCCGGGCCTCACCCCACTGCACGATCCGCTGCGCGCCGTCCAGGACGATGCCGGCCCAGCCGCCGGTCAGCCCCTGTACGACCGCCTCGGCGAGCGGGAACAGCACCTCGGCGCGCGGGTCGGCGCGCAACCCCCGGCCGGCGAGGTGGTGCAGCTTCGGGTGCAGGTCGACGGCGGTGAGCAGGCCGGCCACCTCCCCCGGGACCGGGGTGAACGGCAGGATCCGGGTGGCGGCGGAGATGGTCAGGCCGAGCGCGTCGGAGGCGAGCGCGCCGAGGGTCCTGGGGGTACGCGGCCCGTCCTCCGGCGGGTGCGGGGGCGGGATCTCCGGGTCCGGCTCGTGCGGGCAGACCCGTTCGACCCGGCCCACCGTCTCGATCAGGGCCGCCAGCTTCGGCTTCGGTTCCTCGACGGCCACCACCACCCGGCCGGAGGGGGCGTTCACCCGCGCCCAGGCCACCCCGGGCATCCGTTCCAGCGCCGCCTCGACCTGGCGGGCCAGCCGGTCACCGCCGTCCTGGCAGACGCCGTGCACCTCGATGTGGTGCCGGCCGTCGCGGGACCAGACCCGGCGGCGGGTCAGCCCGGCCACCCGGGCCAGCCGCCCGGCGGCCGATCCGACGGTACGGGACGCCCCGCTGACCACTGGCGGCACCGGCACCGACGGGAGGAGCCGACCGGCGACCCGGCCCAGCGCGGTCATCGAGTGGTACGGCCGACTCGTCGGTCCCGCCCACTGCCGCCGTACGCCATCTCGCCTCCCGCGTTCGTCAGGCGGCCTGGCTTCCCGGCAGGGCGTCCGTTATGCCCCCGGACCGGGGGAAGTTTCCGCCGGTGGCGGGGCATGGACGGCGGTGCCTGTGGAATCCGGCTGACGACCCGACGTAGTCGGCAGGGAGGCCGGAATGAGCACGATCACGCGTCACCTCAGCGGCGGCCACGAGATGGTCCGGGCGTACACGAGGCGGGTGGAGGTGCCGATGCTGGGGGAGGTGGCGGTGCCACCGCCGGACAAACTCGCCTACTACGCCGGGCTGGGGGTGCTCGCCGCCCTCCAGGTCATCGAGTGGCCGCTCGCCCTGGTGATCACCGCCGGTCACCTGCTCGCCGACCAGCACCTGTCGGGGCTGGCCAAGGGGGTCGGGGAGGCGCTGGAGTCGGCGTGACGAGACCGGGCTCACCCTTGACCTGAACCGGGGTGCAGGTCGCAGGCTGGGCACATGCCTGACGTACCGTCCCGGGCCGGGGCTGGCCGGTGACCGCGACCCTCACCCCGTCGGCCCGCCTCTATGGTCCGCAACTGCGGGCGATGACGGTGGGCAGCGTCGCCCTGGTGTCGCTGCTGGCCTTCGAGGCGCTGGCGGTGGGCACCGCGATGCCCACGGTGGCCCGCGCGCTTGACGGGTTGGGGCTGTACGCGCTCGCCTTCGGCGGTTCGTTCGCCGCTGCGGTGCTGGCCATGGTGCTCTCCGGCATCTGGTGTGACGCCCGGGGGCCACGCGGCCCGATGTGGTGCGGGGTGGGGCTGTTCGTCGTCGGACTGTTCGTCGCCGGGAGTGCCACCGCGATGGGCACGCTGGTGGTCGGGCGGGCGGTGCAGGGCCTCGGGTCCGGGTTGCTCTCTGTCGCGTTGTACGTGGTGGTCGGGCAGGCGTATCCAGAGGAGCTGCGGCGTCGGGTCTTCGCGGCGTTCGCGGCGGCGTGGGTCGTACCGTCGCTTGTCGGGCCGGCGGTGGCCGGGCTGATCGTCGAGTACCTGGGCTGGCGGTGGGTCTTCCTCGCGGTGCCGGTGGTGGCGCTGCCGGCGGTGCTGCTTGTCGAGTCGGGCCTGCGCACGCTCGACCGCCCGACGCCGGCCGGGCCACCGGCGGGCGCGGCGGCCCGGATCGGCTGGGCGGCCGGGGCGGGGGTGAGCGCCGCACTGCTGCACCACGGGGGGCAGCAGCGCGGCGCGCTCGCCGTGATCCTGGTCTCGGTTGCCCTCGCCGGCTTGGTGGTCAGCGCGCCCCGGCTGCTGCCGGCGGGGTTCCTGCGGGCCGCCCGGGGCCTGCCGACGGTGGTGGGTCTGCGCGGGCTGGCGGCGGCGGCGTTCGCGGGCGCGGAGGTGGTCATCCCGCTGATGCTGTCCCGGGAGCGGGGCTTCACGCCGACCGCCGCCGGTCTGGTGCTGACCGTCGGGGCGCTGTCCTGGTCGGTGGGGTCCTGGCTCCAGGGCCGACTGTCGCCGCCGCGTTCCACGGCGACCCTGCCCCGGTGGGGCCTGGCCTGCGTGGCGGTGGGCACCGCCACGCTCACCCTCGCCGTGTGGCCACCGGTGCCGGTGGCGGTCGGGGTGGCCGGTTGGGCGATCGCCGGGCTGGGGATGGGCTTGGCGTACCCGTCGCTGTCGGTGTTGACCCTGGCCCTGTCGGCCCCCGACGAGCAGGGACGCAACAGTTCGTCGCTGCAGCTTGCCGATTCGTTGTTCACCGCCACCGTGCTGGCGCTGACCGGCTCGGTGCTCGCCACCGGGACGGCACCCGACAAGGCAGGGTACGCGGGGATGCTCGCCGTGGCGGTGGGCTGCGCGCTGCTCGGCGCGGTGCTCGCCGGCCGGGTGGTGCCGGCCCGGGGACAGCCCGCCTGATCCGGCGAATCCCGCCTGGCCGATTGCGAGGATGGTCGGGCCGGCGTCACGTTCCGGGTGGCCGGTTCGTCGGACGGTCGGTGGAGGGAGCCGGGATGCGGGTGCTGGTTACGGGGGCGGGCGGGACGCTGGGGCGGGCGGTGCTGCCCCGGCTGCGTACCGACGATTTCACGGTACGGGCGATGAGCCGGCGGCCCCGGCACGATCCGGCGGCGGACTGGGCGGTCGCCGACCTGGGCACCGGCCGCGGGTTGGCCGAGGCGGTCGCCGGAGTGGACGCGGTGCTGCACCTGGCGTCCCTGCCCGGTGGCGGTGCCCGGACGCACCGGGTGGACGTGCTGGGCACCCGCCGGCTGGCGTTGGCCGCCGCGCACGCCGGGGTGGGCCACCTGCTGTACGTCTCGATCGTCGGCGTGGACCGGGTGCCGATCCCGTACTACCGGCACAAGCTGGCGGCGGAGCGGGTGGTGGCTGCGGGTCCGGTGCCGTGGACGGTGCTGCGGGCCACCCAGTTCCCTGACTTCCTGGACCGGCTGTTGCGGACGGCGAGCCGGCTCGGCCCGGTGCCGGGTGACCCGGCGGTGCTGGCCCAGCCGGTCGACCCGCACGAGGTGGCCGCCCGGCTCGCGGACCGGCTCACCACCGGCCCGCTGACCGGGATCGAGGAGTACGGCGGTCCGCAGGTGCTCCGCTTCGACGAGGCGGTACGGGCCTGGCGGGCTGCCCGGCACTCCCGCCGCCCGCTGCTGCCGGTGCGCCTGCCGGGGCGGCTGGGGCGGGAACTGCGGGCGGGTGGGCTGACCACGACAGCAGTACCGACCGGACGACGGACCTGGGCCGACCACCTGGCCGACACGTACGGGGGACCCGGACGAAGATGAGCCGAACTCTGATTCGCCCGCTGCCTACCGTGACGGCATGCTGCTCTTCGTCGTCACCGTGCTGCTCTACGTCTTCGGTCTGGTCTTCCTCTACGGGGTGATCCGCCTCGCCGTGCGGCACGGCATGGAGGATCTGGAGGCCCGTCGGCCACAGGCGCTGCGGGTGGCCCGCTCGGCGACTGTCGACGACCAGGCGTTCCTGCGGGAGAACTCCTTCCTCGGGGGCAACTGACCCGTCGGGGTCGGCGGGCGACCTGCGGCGTGGGGTGCGAGGATCGCTGCCGTGATGGGAACGTTGCAGACTGAGCCCGCCCGGACCCGACCCGACCTGCTGGCCCCGCCGGTGGCCGCCGCGCTGGCGCAGTGGCCGGCGGAGGCGCCCGTCGACGTCGACGACGTCCTGGTCGCGCCGATCGACGCCACGCTGGCCGACACGGCGGCCTTCTGTGCCGCGTACGAGGTGGGGCTGGACGTGTCGGCGAACTGCGTGGTGATCGCCGGCAAGCGGGAGGGCGAGATCCGGTACGCGGCCTGCGTGGTGCTCGCCACCACCCGCGCCGACGTCAACGGGGTGGTCCGCCGGGCGCTTGACGTCCGCAAGGCGAGCTTCGCCCCGATGGCCGAGGCGGTCGAGTCGACCGGGATGGAGTACGGCGGGATCACCCCGATCGGGCTGCCGGAGTCCTGGCCGATCCTGGTCGACGCCCGGGTGATCGCCACCCCGCACGTGATCATCGGCTCCGGCGTACGGCACAGCAAGATCGCCCTTCCGGGGCCGGCGCTCGGCGCGCTGCCCGGTGCGCGGGTGGTGGAGGGCCTGGCCCGACCCGCCTAACTAATCATGTTCATCGATGTTGTTGCACGTGAAACATCGCGACCGGGTTTCGGCCCGGGTCGGAGTCAGCCGGCCGATTCGCGCTGGGCGACCTCGGTCAGGGCGGCGAGCAACGTCTCCGGCTCCTGCGCCCCGGTGACGCCGTACCTGCCGGCGAGCACGAAGGTCGGCACGCTGGTCACCCCGAGCTGGTGGGCGGTGGTCAGATCCGCGGCCACCTCGCGCCGGCCCGCGTTCGAGGCCAGGTGCTCGCGCGCCTCGGTCTCGTCCAGCCCGACCGAGGCGGCCAGCGTGACCAGCGCCTCCGGCGAGCCGACGTCGACCCCGTCGGTGAAGTGCGCCCGGTAGAGCGCCTCGACCAGCTCGCCCGCCAGCCCGCGCTCGTCGGCGAAGCGGACCAACCGGTGCGCGTCGAAGGTGTTGGCGCTCACCGCCCGGTCGAAGTTCAGGGTCAGCCCCACCTCGGCGGCCACCTCGGTCACCTGGCCGGCCATCGACTGGGCCCGCTCCCGGCCGCCGAACTTCGCGGCCAGCGCGTCCAGCAGCGGCTGCGGCGCGGTCACCGGCGTCGGGTCGAGCTGGAACGGCCGGTACCGGACGGTCACCTCGCCGTCGTACGACGCCAGGGCCTGTTCGAAGCGGCGCTTGCCGATGTAGCACCAGGGGCAGACCACGTCGGCGTAGATCTCGATCTCCATGATCGGAGACAACCCCCAGCTCAGCCAGCTTGTTCCCGCACCTGCCGCTTGAGTCGGGCCAGGATCGCGGTGCCGCCGCGCACCCGCAACGGGCTGATCACCTGGGCCAGGCCCATCCGCTGGTAGAGGTCGTCCGGCACGTCCAGCACCTGCGTGGCGCTCGCCCCGGCCAGCCCTTCGGCGAGGATGCCGGCGAAGGCCCGGGTGGTGGGCGCCTCCGGCGGGCAGTCGAACAGGGTGGTCACCGTGCGGTCCGGGTTGACCTCGGCACGCAGGAAGAACGCCGTCTGGCACTCGGGGACCTGCTCCAGGTCGTCGCGGTCCACCCCGGCCGGCAGCGGCGGGATCACGTCGGCGTACTCCAGCAGCATCTCCAGCACCACGTCGCGGGGGGCGTCGGCGAACTCCCCGACGATCTCGGCCAGCCTCGTCGGCATCTCGGACATCCCGCCAGGCTACCGCCGCACCCGGCGCGGGTCTGCCACCAGACTGCCGTACCGCCCGGGTGCGGGCCGGAAGGAGCCGGGACGAGGGAGTGTCGGGCGGGCGACCACACCGGTCGTGGGTCGCCCGCCCCGGGCGGGTCAGTTGTTCGGTGCGCCCTCGCTGATGTCGGCGAGCGCCGAGCTGGGGTCGAGCTGCATCGCCAGGTCGCCCAGGGAGACGATGCCGACGAGCTTGCGTTCGTTGTCGCAGACCAGGATGCGTCGGATGTTGCGCTCGCGCATCAACGCCACCGCCTCGCCGGCCGCGGCGTGCTGCTCGATCATCACCACCTCCCGGGTGGTGATCGAGCCGATCGAGGTGCTGGCCGGGTCGCTGCACTCGGCGACCGCCCGCACCACGATGTCCCGGTCGGTCAGCAGGCCCGCCAGCGTGGAGCCGTCGGTGACCACCACGTCCCCGATGTCGGCCTCCTTCATCACCCTGGCCGCTTCGTCCAGGGTGGTCTCCGCCGACAGATAGACCACCTGTTTCGTCATCACGTCACTGACCCGGTACATGAGAGCCCTCCGCACAACAAACACCCTTGGACGATCCAACTTTGATACCCTGTGGCGCGTCCGCTACACCCCGTTGCCGCGAACCCGACGCAGGAGCTGGTCGACCAGGCCGTCCCAGGCGACCTCCTCGTGCACGCCGGTGGCCCGCTCACGCAGCTCGACGTACCCCTCGGGAAGTCGGCGGCCGACCACGACGGTGCGGGGGATGCCGATCAGCTCGGCGTCGGTGAACTTCACCCCGACGGAGACGTTGGCCCGGTCGTCGACGAGCACCCGCAGGCCGGCGGCCGACAGCCGACCGCCGAGGTCGAGCGCCGCGTCGAGCTGCGGCCCCTTCCCGGCCACCACCAGGTGTACGTCGCACGGCGCGACCGCCGCCGGCCAGACCAGCCCCCGCTCGTCGTGGTGCTGTTCGGCGATCGCGGCGACCGCCCGGGACACCCCGATGCCGTAACAGCCCATGGTGGGCCGGACCGGTCTGCCCGCCGCGCCCAGCACGTCGAGGGCGAACGCGTCGGTGAACCGGCGGCCGAGCTGGAAGATGTGCCCGATCTCGATGCCCCGCCGCATGGTCAGCTCGCCGCCACCGCCGGCTCCGGTGGTCCCGGTGGTGCCGGTGGTGCCGGTGGTGCCGGTGGTGCCGGTGGTGCCGCAGGCGGGGCAGGGGTCACCCGGGCGCACCTCGGCGGCCTCGATGGTGCCGTCGGGCGCGAAGTCCCGTCCGCAGACCACGTCGGTGGCGTGCCGCCCCGGCTCGTTGGCCCCGGTCAGCCAGGCGGTGCCGGTGACCACCCGGGGGTCGACCAGGTAGCGGAGGCCGAGCCCGGCCAGCACCTGCGGCCCGAGGTAGCCCCGGACCAGCCCGGGGTGGGCGGCCCAGTCGTCGAAGACCGTCACGGCGGCCGGGTGCAGCGCTGCCGCGACCCGCTTGAGGTCCACCTCCCGGTCGCCGGGCAGCCCGATCACCAGCACCTCGGCCGCCTCCGCGCCGGGCCGGCGTACGGTCAGCACCACGTTCTTCAGGGTGTCGGCGGCGGTCCAGTCGTGCCGCCCGGCGAGTTTCCGGTCGTTGGCGAGCGCCACCAGGGCGGCGATGGTCGGGGTCTGCGGGGTGTCGTGCACCTCGGCGGGTTGGTGCGAATCCGGGTCACCGGCGGGCGGGGCGGGGGTCGTCACCGCCTCGGTGTTCGCCGCGTAGTCGCAGGCCGTGCAGCCGACATAGGTGTCCTCACCGACCGGGGTGGTGGCCAGGAACTCCTCCGAGGCCGACCCGCCCATCGCCCCGGAGACCGCCTGCACCACCGTGTGGTCCAGCCCCAACCGGTCGAAGACCCGCCGGTACGCGGCCCGGTGCCGGGCGTACGACTCGCGCAGGCCCTCGTCGTCCAGGTCGAACGAGTAGGCGTCCTTCATCAGGAACTCCCGTCCGCGCAGCAGGCCGGCCCGGGGGCGGGCCTCGTCGCGGAACTTCGTCTGGATCTGGAAGATCGTCAGCGGGAAGTCCCGGTAGGACGAAACCAGATCCTTGACCAGCAGCGTCGCCATCTCCTCGTGCGTCGGGGCGAGCAGGTGCTCGGCGCCCCGCCTGTCGGCGAGGGTGAAGATGTCGTCGCCGTACTCCGCCCACCGGCCGCTGGTCCGGTACGGCTCCGCCGGCAGCAGCGCCGGGAAGTGCACCTCCTGGTCGCCGATCGCGGCCAACTCCGACCGGACGATCTCGGTGACCCGGTCCAGCACCAGTTTGCCCAGCGGCAGCCAGGCGTACCCGCCCGGGGCGACGCGACGGATGTAACCGGCACGCAGCAGGAGCCGGTGGCTCGGCACCTCCGCATCCGCCGGATCCTCGCGCAGGGTCCGCAGCAGGCTGGTCGACGTACGAAGCAACATCCGCGCAGCCTAGAACCCCGCCCCCCGCCCAGCGACCCGTTTCACACCACACCGCCCACCGCCCGCCCCTGGACGCCTCGCCGCGTTGATCAAGAAGTTTGCGTCGGATTTCGAGCTCGTGGGCGCCCAAACCTCTTGATCACCAACGACGAGAGCGGGAGCCGGGGGGTGCCGGTCACCGGCATCGAGCTGTGGGTGCCCGAGCTGCGCAAACTCCCACCCGGGCAGCAGGCCGTCGTCTGGCACTCCGAAGCCGGCTACCTCGGCCTGGAGACCTACGACGTGTTGACGCAGCACGTCGTCTCGCACCACTTCAGGTTCGACGACAGCCGGCGGGCGGAGCTGTTCCGTACCCCGCACCGCTACATCTGGCCCGCCGAGCTGGACCTGATGGCGCAGCTCGCCGGGTTCGCCCTGGAGAGCCGGCACGCGGACTGGATCGGCGGCGAGTTCACCGCCGAATCCCGCTCCCACGTCTCCGTCTACCGGCTGCCGTAGCCGGACCGCCTGCCGGGGCCGGGCGGCGGGGCCGGTAGGCCGGGGGCCGGGCGGGGGCGGCCGGGGCCGGGCGGCGGCACCCGTGGCGGTGTCCGGAGGCAGGAGACACCGCCACGTCGCGGCAAAGTGAATAGATCAAGGGCGCGGGGTGGCGGCCGATGACCTCCGCCACGTTCGGGTGGTGGGTGCCGGCACCCGGGGGCGGACCGGTGACAGACTGGGCGCCGCAGGCAACGAGGGCATCAGGGGGCGGCGTGCGCTGGCGGAGCTTCGTGGCGGTCGGGGACAGCTTCACCGAGGGCATGGACGACGCGTACCCGGACGGCACCTACCGGGGCTGGGCGGACCTGGTGGCGACCCGGCTGGCCGCCGAGGCCGGGCCGGACTTCGGCTACGCGAACCTGGCCATCCGGGGTCGGCTCTTCCCGAGTGTCGTCGCCGAGCAGGTGCCCGCCGCGCTCGCCATGAAGCCTGACCTGATCAGCTTCGCGGCCGGCGGCAACGACGTGCTGCGGCGTACCTTCGATCCGGACGCGCTGGCCACCCGTTTCGACGCCGTGGTGGCCCGGTTGCGGTCCGGCGGTGCCGACGTGATCCTCTTCCGGTTCGCCGACGTGATGACCCGGCTGCCCGGCCAGCGACTCGTCGCGCCCCGGATCGAGCTGGTCAACCGGGCCGTCGGGGAGACCGCCGCGCGGCACGGCGCGATCCTGGTCGACCTCTACGCCGACGACACGTTCCGGCTCAATCCGATGCTCTGGAGCACCGACCGGCTGCACCTGTCCGCCGCCGGTCACCGGCGGGTCGCCGCCCAGGTGCTGACCGCGCTCGGAGTGGGCTGCGACGAGGAGTGGTTGATGGTGCCGGAGCACCCGGCCGCCACCCCGTGGCTCGCCGCCCGCGCCGCCGACCTGCGCTGGGCCGGCCGGCACCTGGCCCCGTGGATCACCCGCCGGCTCACCGGCCGGTCCTCCGGCGACACGGTCACCGCGAAGCGGCCGGTCCTCGGCCCGCTGGCCGACTGACCGTGCGCACCCTCCACACCGCCCCCCTGCTGCGCCTCACCCACGACAACGAGCCGCCGCCGGTCCGGCTGGTGCCGGGTGACGACGATGCGTCGTCGGACCAGCCGGCTCCACTCTCCGCCGAGCCGCCGCCGGACCAGCCGGTCTCGGGCGACGGGGGGCCGCGGTCGGGCTGGGCGGTGCTTGTCGACGGTGACCGGATCGAGGCGGTCGGCCCGATCGGGGAGCTGACGCAGGCGTACCCGATGGTGCGGGTGCGGCGGTGGCCCGGCACCCTCGGGCCGGCGCTGGTGCACGACGGGCCGCTGCCGCCGGCCCCCAGCCCGCGCGAACGGGTGCACGCGCTGCTGCGGTCGGGCGTCGGCGCGGTGCTCGCCGCACACCTCACCGACCCGGCGGTACGGGCGGCGGTGGCCCGCAACGACGTCGCGGTCCTCGACGCGGCGCGGCCTCCCGTTCTCGCTGTCGGCGGCCGGGCCGACCTGGCCGTCTTCGCCGACGACGGCCGCTGCCTCGCCACCGTCGTCGCTGGCCGCCTGGTCCACCGCCGGGCCTGATCAGGTTGGTCGGTGGAGCGCGACGCGATCCTGACCGGCTCCTCGGGGATCGTCTGCCCGGCCCGCTCGACGGGTGCGTCGGCTGGTGGGGCACGGTCGCGTCCGGGCGGGTCGGCCGACGCCGGTCCGGTGCCGTTGGGCGGTCGGCGCCCCGGATTCCGGCGTAACTTGGGGCTCATGTCTGTGCCGAGTGATCCGCATCCCCGCCTCCAGTCGTACGCCGACCCGCAGCGGCTGGTCACCACCGAGTGGTTGGCCGAGCACCTCGGCGACGAGGGTCTCGTCGTGGTCGAATCCGACGAGGACGTGCTGCTCTATGACACCGGTCACCTCCCGGGGGCCGTCAAGGTCGACTGGCACACCGAGCTGAACGACCAGGTCACCCGGGACTACCTGGACGCGGAGAGCTTCGCCGAGCTGTGCGCGGCCAAGGGCATCGGCCGGGGCGACACGGTCGTCTTCTACGGCGACAACTTCAACTGGTGGGCCGCGTACGCGCTGTGGGTGTTCACCCTGTTCGGGCATCCCGACGTCCGGCTGCTCGACGGTGGCCGGCAGAAGTGGGTCGCCGAGGGGCGCGAGCTGACCCGGGACAAGGTGGCCCGGCCGCGTGCCGACTATCCGGTGCCGCAGCGCGACGACGCGCCGGTCCGGGCGTACCGGGAGCAGGTGATGGCGCACGTGGCGGCGGGTCGGCCGCTGGTCGACGTCCGTTCGCCGGGCGAGTACACCGGCGAGATGCTGCACATGCCGGACTACCCGCAGGAGGGCGCGCTGCGCGGCGGGCACATCCCGGGTGCGGTGAGCAAGCCGTGGAAGTCCGCCGCCAACGACGACGGCACCTTCAAGTCGGCCGACGAGCTGCGGGCGATCTACACCGACCAGCTCGGGCTGAGCCCGGCCGACGACGTGGTGGCGTACTGCCGGATCGGCGAGCGGTCCAGCCACACCTGGTTCGTGCTGCACCACCTGCTGGGCTTCCCGCAGGTGCGCAACTACGACGGCTCGTGGACCGAGTGGGGCAACCTGGTCCGGGCTCCCGTGGTCAGGGGCGACCAGCCCGGCGGCCTGGCCGGCTGATCACCACCCGCCGGGCCGCGCCTGGCATCGGTCACGCTCGGGCGGATGTTGCGGTATCCCGGCCCCGGGATACCGCAACATCCGCCAATTGGCGTCACGCCGGGGCGGCACACCGCTCGGCAGGTCGGATCGACGGTGGATCGGCGGGAATCCCGACATGCGGTCGTCGGGCAGGGGAACCTGCTAGTGGAGCCCCAGTCAACCGGTGAGGAGAGAGGGCGTGCGCAGACCGCAACCCCGCCTGTTGGCGCTGTGCGCCCTGGCCGCCGTACCACCGGCGATCGAGGCGGTGCTGCTGGTCCATATCGGGTTCATCGCGGCCGAAGGGCTGTCCTCCCAGGTCACCGCCGTCTGGCCGTACGACACCTACCACGACCTGCGCTGGCTGTACGTCTATCACGACTCGTGGCCAGACTTCCTGGTCGGGCTGCTGGTGGTGATCGGGTTCCGTGGGGTGCTCACCACCGGGCTGGTCGCGCTCGCCTGGCCCGCCGAGGTGGACCGCCCCGGCCTGCGCTGGCTGCTCGGGCGCAACCTCGGGCTGTCCGCGGTGGTCACCGTGCTGGTCTCGCCGTGGGCGCTGATCTCGGTGGCGGCCTCGGTGGTCGCGCTCTCCTGGGTGCTGCTCGCCTCGCTGCTGCCGATGTTCCTGCTCGCCCCGCTCCTGCAACGGGCCGCCGTGGTCGGGCCCTGGTGGCGCGGGTTGCCGTCGATCGCCCTGGTCGGCTGGTCGCTGCTGAACTTCGTGGTGATCACCGTGGCCGGCGCGTTCTGCTGGAGCGTCCCCGGCTGGTGGACGGTGCCGGTGGCGGCGCTCGCCGGGGTGGCCAACGGGTTGCTCTGGGAACGCACCGTGCACGTCGCCGTGCTGGCTCCCCGGGTGCGCTGGGCGCGGGTGCCGGCCACCCCGATCGCGGTCCTGCTGGCCCTCGCCGTGCCGCTGGCGATCCCCCCGCTGGTGCAGGTCGTCCCGGCCGGGGTGACGATCGAGCAGGTGGTGCTCGGGCAGCGGCTGCCGGCCGACGTCGCGCACGCGGTGATCGTCCTCGCCGGCCACGGCTCCGCCTACGACGGCACCCCGCCCGTCGACCCGAACGTGGAACGTTTCTCCTACCGGGGGCTGGCCGGGGACGGTCGGCCGCTGCCCTACCAGCGGGGGGACACCGTCCGGTCACTGGAGAGCGGGGCCGCCCTGCTGGAGACCCAGGTGGACCGGCTGCACCGCCGTACCGGTCGGCCGGTCGCCCTGATCGGGGAGAGCGAGGGGGCGATGCTGGCCCGCACCTATCTCGCGCAGCGACCGCACGCGGCGGTGGACACCCTGGTCATGTTCAGCCCGTTGATCAATGCGGGGCGGGCCTACTACCCGCCGCCCGGGACGCCCCACGGCTGGGGGCTGGTCACCGGCTGGCAACTGCGCGCCCTGTTCGGGGTGGTCGACGTGTTCGGCGGGACCGGCACCGGCCCGGACGAACCGTTCATCCGGTCGCTGCTGGACAACGCGCCCTTCTACCGCAACCAGCTGATGTGCCCGGTGCCGGGTGTCCGGATGGTGGCCTTCCTGCCGACCACCACGGCCACCGAAGCCCCACCCGGCGACTACACCGGCATTCCGGTCTTCCAGACGCCCGGGGTGCACGGCGGGCTGCTGGGCCGGTCGCTGGTCCAGGACCGTCTGATCCATTTCCTGGCCGGGGTGCCGGAAAGCCGGAAACGTCGGGAGTATCCGTTGCTCCAGCAGCTGAGTGCGGCCTGGCAGGCGCCTCCGCTGGCGATCGGGATCAATCCGGCCTGGCACGACAGACGCCAACCGGACCCGTCCTTCACCGGGAGGGTCTGCCAGCCGGTCTGACCCGCGTGTCGCGCTGGTGCCGGACGACCAGCCGCACGGCGGCCAGGGTCAGCCCCACCACGATCAACGCCTCGATCGGGTGGTACGGCGCGAACAGCAGGTGGACGACGACGACCGCCACCCCGACCACCAGGGCGGCCCTGACCCACCGGCGTCGACTGAGCGCGCTGACCAGGCCGGTCAGCACCAGCAGCACCCCGCTCGCCACGTGCAGCCAGGCCCAACCGGTGAGGTCGTAGAAGACCAGCCCGTCGGCGTGCAGCGAGGCGTACACGTCGCCGCTGCCGACGTCGCCGATCCCGGCCAGCAGGTCGAAGATCCCGGCACCGACCAGCAGACCCCCGGCGAGCAGCAACGACCGGTCCGGTAGCCGTACCGTCATCGCGCCCTCCCTCCGGCATGTTGCCCCTCCCAGGCTAGGGGCGGCGGGCCGCGCCGTCCGGCGATCAACCCCGTGCGCGTCGACCGGGTCACCGTCCGCCTGGTGAACCGGCGGGTAACCGAGGGCACCCGGTGTCCGGACCGAGGTCTACGCTTGCCAGGTGACTGTGGGGCAGCAGGCTAGGGGCAGCGCAGGCCGGCGCCGGTCGAGGCGCGACGAGATCCTGGAGATCGCGGTCGGGCTCTTCGCCGCCCGGGGCTACCACGGGGTCTCCATGGACGACATCGGTGCGGCGGCCGGGGTGACCGGCCCGGCCCTCTACCACCACTTCGCCGGCAAGGAGGCGATGCTGGCCGCCGCGCTGATCCCGGTCAGCGAGGGGCTGCTCGACGGCGGCCGGGACCGGGCCGCCGGCCGTCCCGGCGACCCGCGCGGCGCGCTGGAGTCGCTTATCGACTTCCACGTCGACTTCGCGCTGGCGAACCCGGCCGTGATCGCCCTGCACCTGCACGAGCTGGACCGCCTCCCGGACGAGCCGCGTCGCCGCATCCGCAAGCTCCAGCGGATGTACGTCGAGGAGTGGGTGACCGTGCTGACCGCCCTGCACCCGGGGCTGCCCGACGGCGAGGCGCGGGTGCTGGCACACGCCGCGTTCGGCCTGATGAACTCCACCCCGTTCCTCGGCGGTGAGGTCGACCGGCGGCGTCGCGCGGCACTGCTGCGGGCCGCCGCGCTGGCCGCCCTGCTGGCCGAGACCGACTCCTGACCCCACCCGCCCGACGTCTCCCCGGGTGACGCGCGCCCGAGGCACCCGGGCGGCCCGCTGACCCGCGCGCCCGCCGTCCCCGATGCCCGGCGACACCGCCCGCCCCGACGCGCCGGGCGGTCGGGTGACACTCCCGCCCGACTCGATGCCGACGACCCGGCCGTGGTTCCCTAGCATCCGTCCCCACCCTGGACGCTGAACATCCGTCCCCACCCCTGGACGCTGGAGGAAACATGATCGAGTCGCTGTTGGTCGCCAACCGGGGCGAGATCGCCCGCCGGATCATCCGTACCGCGAAGCGGCTCGGTGTCCGTGCGATCGCGGTGCACTCGGAGGCCGACGTCGACCTGCCGTTCGTGGTCGAGGCCGACGAGGCGGTGTGCGTGGGACCGGCGAACCCGGCCCAGAGCTACCGCGACGTCGAGGCGATCCTCGCCGCCGCCGAGGCCACCGGTGCGCAGGCCGTCCACCCCGGTTACGGCTTCCTGTCGGAGAACGCCGACTTCGCCCGTACCGTGCAGGCCCGTGGGTTGATCTGGGTCGGGCCCGGCGCGGACGCGATCACCGCGATGGGCGACAAGATCAACGCGCGGAACCTGATGGCGGCGGCCGGGGTGCCGGTCGCGCCCGGCACCACCGAGCCGGCCGCCGACCTGGCCGCGGCGGTCGCCGCCGCTGCGGAGATCGGCTACCCGGTGATGGTCAAGGCCGCCGCCGGTGGCGGCGGGATGGGCATGGCGGTGGCCGCCGACGAGGCCGCGCTGCGCACCGAGTACGACAGGGTCCGCGCGTTCGCCGAGCGGATGTTCGGCGATCCGTCGGTGCTGATCGAGCGCTACTTCCCCCGGGTACGCCACGTCGAGGTGCAGATCCTCGGCCTGGCCGACGGTCGGGTGGTGGCGCTCGGCGAGCGGGAGTGCTCGGTGCAGCGGCGCAACCAGAAGCTGGTCGAGGAGTCCCCCTCCCCGGCGGTCTCCCCGGAGCTGCGGGCCCGCTTCCTGGCCGCCGCCGTGCGGGCCGGCGAGGCGGTCGGCTACCGCAACGCGGGCACCGTCGAATGCCTGCTCGACCCCGCCACGCAGGAGTTCTTCTTCCTGGAGATGAACACCCGGCTCCAGGTGGAGCACCCGGTGACCGAGCTGGTCTACGGCGTCGACCTGGTCGAGGAGCAGCTACGGGTGGCCGCCGGCCTGCCGCCGACCTTCGACCCGGCGGCGCTGACCCCGCGCGGGCACGCGATCGAGCTGCGGATCAACGCGGAGGACCCGAAGCGGTTCCTGCCCGGCCCCGGGGTGATCAGCACCTGGGTGGAGCCGACCGGCGAAGGGGTACGTGTCGACTCCGGGTATGTCGCCGGCAACACCGTCACCCCGTTCTACGACAGCCTGCTGGCCAAGCTCGTGGTGACCGGCGTGGACCGGGCCGAGGCGTTGGCCCGGGCGCGGACGGCGGTGGCCGCCTTCGCCCTGGTCGGCCCGAAGAACAACCTGCCCTTCTTCGCCGAGCTGCTGACGAACGAGGAGTTCGTCTCGGGCGACTACGACACCGGCATCGTCGGTCGGATGCGCTGACCCGGACGGGCCTGACCGCGCTGGTCTGACCACGCGGGCGGCGTGGTCAGGCCAGCCGGACCCCATCCGACGGGTACGGCAGGGGCACCGGTCGGTGCGTCGGGGTGCCGACGACGTCGATCCGGGGCGGCAGCGACACCGTGTCGATCCGGGGCGGGCGGTGCCGACCGGCCGGGGCGTCGTTGGTCGGGGCCGGGCCGGCCGGGAAGTGCCCGGGGTTGCGGTCCTTGCGGGCCAGCCCGTCCAGCAGGGTGGTCTCCCGTGGTCGCGGTACGTCCCCCGGGCGGCTGCCGCCGTCGAGCGGCCCGGAGCGCGGGCGTCCCGTCCGGGTCGCCTCGACGGTGGCGCGTAGCAGGTCGTTCCGGGCCTTCCACGCGGACAACGTGCGGCGGAGCGAGGCGTTCTCGGTGCGGAGCGAGGCGTTCTCCGTGCGGAGCTGGGCGATGATGCGGTGGGCGTCGTCCCCGGTGGGGTCCACCCCGTCGGGCGTGGCCCCCGGGTCGACGCCCCCGGGCCGGACCGGGTCGTCGGTGGCCGGTCGGCGCTTCGTCGGCGGTTCACCCCGGGCCGCCTCGTAGAGCCGTTCGAGCCGGCGCAGGGTCGCCGCCCGGTCCGTCTCGGCGACGGTGTGGTCGACCACCAGCACGACGGTCTGCCACGGCGGCCCCTTCGTCTCCGTGGTGAAATGCCGGGACAGCCGCTTGCGCCAGGTGGCCCAGGTGCGGCCGGACCGCCTGTCGCAGATCCGGGCGGCCAGCCGGCTCCAGGTGTCGACCGCGCCGATCTCCGGGGACAGCTCGACGAGGTCGCGGACGGTCAGCGCGTACTCGGACACCGCCTTCGAGCCGTACCGGGACTCGTAGTCGGCGGCCAACTGCTCGCGCGGGACGAGACAGTGCCGCTGATGCCGTCCCGTCGGCGGGGTCGGCGTGCTGGTGTCGGAGGTCATGCGCGGACCTTTCGCAGAGCTGCCGGATCGGGTGGTCGTTCGTACCCGTACCCAGCCATGATGACCGCCTCCATCAATGCCCGTGGTCGGTTTCTGGCCGGGTGGTTGTCCGGGTAGGACGTTGCGGTCGTGGTCCCGGTATCCGTTGCCCCGGAAGCGCCCGGCCACGCTCCACTTTGGCCGGGTGGCACCGCGTGCTGCCCGGCCAGAAGGGCGTGCTGGGCGGCCCGACCGGTCGTTGTGCCTGGCGTGCGGGGGCGGCCGTCGACGTGTGGGACGGCCGGCCGGGCACACACCCCGGCCGATGGGTTCCATCGGCGGGTACTGCGTCCTCAAGGGTGGAGACATGGGAAGCGGAAGATCGATCGGGGGCGCCCGCCCGCGCCTGGACCGTCGTCGGGTGGGCCGGCGCCTGCGGTCGACGGCGTTGTTCGCGGAGGGGGCGGCGGCGATGGCGCTGGTGCTGGGCCGCGAGGACGTCGTCGGCTGGGCGGGTGCCGTCGCGGCGGTGTTGCGCAGCGCCGCCGAGCTGGTGGAAGGCCCGGCGCAGCGTTGATCTCCCGGGTGGCGGGGGTCGGTCCCGGCCCCCGACACCCGGGGCAGCGTGGCGGCGGAGGCAGGCGTGGTGTTCCCTGGAGGGACCACCTGTCGCCCGGCGTCGCCCGGTCGTCGTTCCCACGAGGGGCGACGGCACGGGACGACGCTCCGGCGACCCCACGTCACAGCGAGGTGACCATGAGTCAGATGCCAGCGGCGGTGTCGATCCGCGAGGTCGGGCCGCGCGACGGCCTCCAGAACGAGGAGCCGATTCCCACCGAGGCCAAGGTGCGGCTGCTCGACGCCCTGTCCGGCACCGGCGTGCGCCGGATCGAGGCGGTGTCGTTCGTGCACCCGTTGGCCATCCCGCAGATGGCCGACGCCGACGAGGTGTGGCGGCGGGCCGGGAAGGCCGACGGGGTGCGTTACTCGGCGTTGGTGCCGAACACCAGGGGTGCGCAGCGGGCACTGGCCGCCGGTTTCACCGAGATCGAGGTGGTGGTCTCGGCCAGCGACACGCACAACCGGCGCAACGTCAACCGCTCCACCGCCGAGTCGCTCGACGACATCGCCGAGCTGGTCGACCTGCTGCACGGGGCGGGTGCCCGCGCCGAGGTGATCGTGGCGACCAGCTTCGGCTGCCCGTACGAGGGGGACGTCGACCCCGGGCGGGTCGCCGGGATCGTCGAGCGGGTGGTCCGCGACGGCGCCGACCGGGTCGCGTTCGGCGACACCACCGGCATGGGTACGCCCCGACGGGTCCGGGAGCTGGTCACCGCCGTGCGTGACCGTGCCCCGGACGTGCCGGTGCTGCTGCACTTCCACAACACCCGGGGCACCGCGTTGGCCAACCTGCTTACCGCGTTGGAGCTGGGGATCACCGAGTTCGACGCCAGCGTCGGCGGCCTGGGCGGCTGCCCGTACGCGCCGGGGGCGAGCGGGAACCTGGCCACCGAGGAGGCGGTGCACATGCTGCACGACATGGGCATCGACACCGGCATCGACCTGGACGCCCTGATCGCGGTCGCCGAGCTGGCCGAGGACCTGCTGGGCAAGCGGCTGCCCTCCGGGGTGCTGCGGGCCGGCCCGCGTACCCGGCTGACCGCCCGGCCCTGACGACCCGGTGGCGCCGGGGTGGCGGGGTCGGCCTGCGGGCGGCACCGCTGCCCGGGCGTCGGGACGGGCCGGCGCGCGACGGACGGCGGGAGGGGCCGGCGTGGTGCCGGCCCCTCCGTCGGATCGTGCGGTGGTTCAGCCCACGGTGAGCAGGGCCGGCCAGCTGTCCCGGAAGACCTGGCTGCCGGTGCCGCTGCTGCGCTCGGTGGCGCTCAGGGTGCCGGCGAACAGGCTGCTGACCCGGTTCGCCTCGGCGGTGCTCGGGTACGGGTTGGTGCAGCTGGTGCCGGCGCTGCCGCCGGACATCAGGATCGCGCAGTTGCCGTTGTAGTTGTCGGGCAGGCCGAGGATGTGCCCGATCTCGTGGGTGAGGATCCGCAACGGGCTGTACTGGGCGGCCTGCTGGGTGTCGATGTAGACCCGGCCGTTGCCGAGGCTGGTGCGCTGGGCGTACGAGCCGCCGCCGGTGATCTGGTAGATCCGCAGGTTGCTGCCGCAGTTCGCGGTCAGCGTCAGGTTGGTGGTGGCGTTGTTCCAGATCGAGGCGGACTGGCTGGCGATGCCCGCGTAGCTCGGCGCCTGGCTGGTGTTGTAGCAGATGGTCATCGCGGCGGAGGCGGGCGCAGGGTTGGCGACCGTGATGCCGAGGGTGGCGGTGGCCGTCGCCAGGGCGGCGACGGCGAACCGGCCGATGCGTGAGTTCATGACTCACTCCAATCCGGAGGGGGTGTCAGGAGCGTAGCCAGACTGATAGCCAACTATCAATATCTTGAACGGAAGTCGGTCGGGTGGTCGGGCGGGGTCCGGATGCGCTAGCCTAACGATCGTTCAGGCCGGTCGGCGCGGCGACGGCGTAGGCGCGGCACGGCGGTCGGCGCGTCCACGGGGCGCGGGGCGAGGGGGTCGGCGTGACGCTCGACGATGCGGCACTGGAACAGTTGCGCAAGCGCGCCCGCGCGGGCGGTGCGGACAAATACCACGCGGCGAACGCCGGCAAGGGCAAGCTCTTCGCCCGGGAACGGGTCGCGCTCCTGGTCGACGAGGGTTCGTTCGTCGAGGACGGGCTCTATGCCAACGCCCTGGCCGAGGGGCTGCCCGCCGACGGCGTGGTCACCGGCACCGCGACCATCGACGGTCGGCCGGTCTGCCTGATGGCCAACGACTCCACCGTGAAGGCCGGCAGCTGGGGTGCGCGCACCGTCGAGAAGATCATCCGGATCATCGAGCGGGCCTACTCGACGAGCGTGCCGATGGTCTACCTGGTCGACTCGGCCGGTGCCCGGATCACCGACCAGGTCGACCTGTTCCCCGGTCGACGCGGCGCCGGGAAGATCTTCTGGAACCAGGTCCGCGCCTCGGGGGCGATCCCGCAGGTCTGCGCGCTGTTCGGGCCGAGCGCCGCCGGTGGGGCGTACATCCCGGCGTTCTGCGACGTGGTGGCCATGGTCGACGGCAACGCCAGCATGTACCTCGGCTCCGACCGGATGGTCGAGATGGTCACCGGGGAGAAGACCACCCTGGAAGCGATGGGCGGGGCCCGGGTGCACTGCGCCGAGTCCGGCGTGGGCCACTTCCTGTGCAGGACCGAGGCCGACGCGCTCGACGTGGTGAAGACCTACCTGTCCTACCTGCCGTCGAACTGGCAGCAGCAGCCGCCCAGCGCGCCGGCCGTCGCCGCGCCGGAGAAGGCCGACCTGGCCGCGCTGGTGCCGGCCAGCGAGCGGCAGGCGTTCGACCTGCGCCGGTACGTCAAGGGCCTGCTCGACGAGGGTTCGTTCTTCGAGATCCAGGCGCTCTGGGCGAAGGAGCTGACCATCGGGTTCGGTCGGCTGGACGGCGAGGTCGTCGGCGTGGTCGGCAACAACTCGATGTTCAAGGGCGGGGTGCTCTTCGTCGACTCGGCCGACAAGGCGACCCGGTTCGTGCAGCTCTGCGACGCGTTCAACGTGCCGCTGCTGTTCCTGAGCGACGTGCCCGGGTTCATGGTCGGCAGCGCGGTGGAGAAGCAGGGCATCATCCGGCACGGGGCCAAGATGATCACCGCGATCTCCGAGGCGACCGTACCCAAGATCTGTGTGGTGGTGCGCAAGGCGTACGGCGCGGGCCTGTACGCGATGGCCGGTCCCGGCTTCGAGCCGGACGCGACGATCGCGCTGCCCACCGCGAAGATCGCGGTGATGGGGGCCGAGGCGGCGGTCAACGCCGTCTACGCCAACAAGATCGCGGCGATCGCCGACGAGACCGAGCGGGCCGCCTTCGTCGCCGCGAAGCGGGCCGAGTACGAGCAGGACATCGACATCGTCCGGCTCGCCAGCGAGCTGGTGATCGACGCGATCGTCGAACCGCACGAGCTGCGCGCCGAACTGGTCCGCCGGTTCGCCGCCGCCCGGAGCAAGGACCGGCACTTCTCCCGCCGCCGGCACGGCGTCACCCCGGTCTGACCGGCCGCCCCGATCCGCCACCGCCGCTGTCGACCGGCCCGGCCCGACGGGCCGTCACCGATCCGCCATCACCGTCGACCGGCCCGACCGGTCGTCCACCCGACCCGCCGCCCCCGGCGTCACGAGCGCCCGGGGGAGGCACCCGTACAGGAGGAACCGATGGACTTCCGGCTCAGCGAGGAGCAAGAGGCGCTGCGGGAGAGCGTGCGGGACTTCGCCCGCGAGGCGGTCGCCCCGGTGATCGCCGAGCACTACGAGCGGCACACCTTCCCCTACGGGCTCGTCCGGCAGATGGGCAAGATGGGGCTGTTCGGCCTGCCCTTCCCCGAGGAGCACGGCGGGATGGGCGGCGACTACTTCGCCCTCTGCCTGGCCCTGGAGGAGCTGGCCCGGGTCGACTCCAGCGTGGCGATCACCCTGGAGGCGGCGGTCTCCCTCGGTGCGATGCCGATCTTCCGCTTCGGTACCGCCGCGCAGCAGGAGCGGTGGCTGCCCAGGCTGCTCAGCGGCGAGGCGCTGGCCGGGTTCGGGCTGACCGAGCCGGGCACCGGGTCGGACGCGGGCGGCACCCAGACCCGGGCGGTGCTGGACACCGCGACGGACGAGTGGGTGATCAACGGGTCGAAGGCGTTCATCACCAACTCGGGCACCGACATCACCGCCCTGGTCACCGTCACCGCGGTCACCGGCACCAACCCGGACGGCTCCAAGGAACTGTCCACCATCATCGTGCCGTCCGGGACGCCCGGTTTCACCGTCGCGCCGGCGTACTCGAAGGTGGGGTGGAACGCCTCGGACACCCACGAGTTGACCTTCGACGACTGCCGGGTGCCGGCGGAGAACCTGCTCGGCGCGCGGGGCCGGGGCTTCGCGCAGTTCCTGCGGATCCTCGACGAGGGGCGGATCGCGATCGCCGCCCTGGCGGTCGGCCTCGCCCAGGGCTGCGTCGACGAGTCGGTGAGGTACGCGAAGGAACGCCAGGCGTTCGGCCAGCCGATCGGCAACTACCAGGCCATCCAGTTCAAGATCGCGGACATGGAGCTGAAGGCGCACACCGCCCGGCTGGCCTACTACGACGCCGCCGCGCGGATGCTCGCCGGTGAGCCGTTCAAGCGGCAGGCCGCCATCGCCAAGCTGCACGCCAGCACGATCGCGGTGGACAACGCCCGGGAGGCGACCCAGATCCACGGCGGCTACGGCTTCATGAACGAGTACCCGGTGGCCCGGTTCTGGCGGGACGCCAAGATCCTGGAGATCGGTGAGGGCACCTCCGAGGTGCAGCGCATGATCATCGCCCGCGATCTGGGCATGTGACCGTACCGTCCGATCGGGTCGGGCGCAGCACGGCGACGGCGTTTTGTCGGGTATCCGCAGCCCTTCGTCGGTAGGCCGACGAAGGGCTGCTCGGCGTCGTATCCCGTCCGTACCCTTCCTGCCCATGACCCCGGATCATGATCACTTGGCCGACGCGGGTGGTCGTACCCCGATCGGGGAGTTGGTGCGGGCCCACCGCCTGGCCGCCGGTCTCACCCAGGCCGACCTGGCGCAGCGGGCCGGGGTCGGGGTGCGGACCGTCCGTGACCTGGAACGCGGCCGGTCGCAGCGGCCGCAGCGCACCACCGCCGAGCTGATCGCCGGGGCGCTCGGCCTGACCGGCGCGGCCCGGTCCGGCTTCCTCGCCAGCGCTCGCGGCCGGGCCAACGCCGACCCGGCGGTCCCGGCGGCCGTCGGGCTCCCGCACCGCCCGACCCTCGCCGGCACCACCCACCGCGACCCCGACCTCCCGGGTACGCCGATCGCGCTCCCCCCGGCGGTCGAGTTGATCGGTCGGGAACGGGAACTGGACGAGCTGGCCGGGCTGCTGACCGGCGACGGTTGGCCGCCGGTGCTGAGCCTGGTCGGTCTGGCCGGCGTGGGCAAGACCGCGCTGGCCCTGGCCGTGGCGCACGCGGTGGCCGACGCGCATCCCGGTGGGGTGGCCGGGGTGCTGATCGGCGTCGGATCCGACGTCAACGACGTGCTCGCCGCGGCCTGCGCGGTGCTCGGCGCGGCCCGGCTCCCCGAGTTGGCCGCCCGGCTCCGGGGCCGGCCGGCGTTGTTGCTCGTGGACGCGGTCGAGCGGGCGCCCGACCCGGTGGCCGAGGTGCTGCACCTGCTCGTCGCGGCGGTGCCGACCCTGCGGGTGGTGGTGACCGGGCGGCATCCGATCGGCATCCCCGGCGAGATCGTCCGCCCGGTGGCGCCGCTGGAGGTGCCCCCGGCCGACGTGGTCGACCCGGCCGGGTTGGCCCGTTGGCCGGCGGCGGCCCTGTTCACCGCCCGGCTCACCCGGGTCCGCCCGGAACCGCCCGGCCCGGACGAGCTACCCGCCCTCACCGCGCTGGTCCGGCGGCTCGACGGTCTGCCGCTGGCGATCGAGCTGATGGCGGCCCGGGGGCGCATCCTCGACCTGCCCGAACTGCTCGGCCGGTACGGCGACCGGGTGCTCGACCTGGCTGGCCCGGATCTCGGCGGGCGAGGTTGGGAGGCCGCGCCGCCGGGGCGTACCGCCGAGCCGACCCGGGCGGCGACGGTGACGCTGCGGGAGGCGGTGGCGACCAGCTACCGGTTGCTCGACGACGGGGAGCAGGCCGCGCTGCGTCGACTCTCGGTCTTCGCCAACCGGTGGTCGGTGGAACTGGCCGAGGAGTTGCTCGCCGACGAGGCCGACCGGGAGCCGGCGGTGGTGGTCGATCCGGTGCCCCTGCTGGACCGGTTGGTCGAGCTGGGACTTGTCAGTGTCCGGGGTGCCGGTCCGTTGCGGTTCCGCCTGCTCGACGCGGTCCGCGAGTACGCCATCGAGCAGGCCGCCGGCCGGGGCGAACTGACCGCAGCCCGACGCCGGCACGCGGTGGTGGTCACCCGGCTGGCGACCCGTACCGCTCCGGAGCTGGTCGGGGCGCGACGATCCGCCGCCGTACGTCGGCTCGACGAGGCGACCGGTGACATCGGCGCGGCGCTGGCACACGCCGCCCGCGACGACCCGGGCACCGCCCTGCGGCTGGCCGCCGCGCTGCCCCGGTGGTGGCGGATGCGGGGGCGGGACGTCAGTGGTCGGCAGTGGCTGCGCCGGCTGCTCGCCGACCCCCGTACCGCAGATGCTGATCCGGCGCTGCGCGCATGGGCGCTGCTCGGGGTGGCCCGGCTCGCCGCCGAACACGGTGCGGCGGCGCACGAACTGCCCGCCGCCCGCGCCGCGCTCGCGGTGCTGGCCGGGCAGGCCGACGTGACCGGGGAACTGGCGGCGCGGCTCGTCCTCGGCACCCTGCTGGTCGCCACCGGTGGATACGAGGAGGCGGCCGAGCAGGCGCAGGCGGTGCTGACCCTGGCCACCCGGCACGGCCGGACCCGCGACGTGGCAGTCGCCCAACACCAGCTGACCTGGCACGAGATCCGTCTCGGCGAGCTGCCGGCCGCCCGGCGTCGACTCGCCGCGGTGGACCGGCTGGCCGCCCAGTGCGGGGAGCCCCGGCTGCGCCTGCTGGCCCGCGCCGACCTGGCCGAGGTGGCCCGGCTGGAGGGCCGGTACGGCGACGCGGTGGAGCAGGGCCGGCGGGTGGTCTCCGCGCTGGCGGGGGTGGGTGATCCCGGGCAGCGGTGGCGGGTGCTCGGCACGGTGGGCCTGGCGCTGGCCCGGTCGGGCCGGGCGGACGAGGCCGCCGAGGTCCTGGCCGAGCTGCGCTGCGACGGCCGCCCGGGGGCATTCCCGTCCCGGGCGGAGGCGGGGCTGTTCGGGCCTCATCCGGCCGGAGGCGGGTCGGTCCGGGTGGAGGAGGGGGTGTGTGCGCTGATCGAGGGCACCGTGGCGCAGCATCGGGGGGACCGGGAGCTGGCGGCGGAGTGGTTCGCGGTGGCGGTGGCCGCCGGGGCGGTCGGCCAGGACCGGCGGGACGTGATCGAGGCCCTGGTCGGGCTGGCCGCGAACACCGGCTCGACCGAGGTGCGCGAGCGGTTGACGCAGGTGTGCCGGCAGGGCGGAATCCGGTTGCTGCCGATGGAGGAGCGCCTGTTGGGATAGGCGCGGGGGTGGCGCGAGCGAGCAAGCCCCCTGGTCAAACCCCTCGCTCAATCGCTCGCGCCGGCACCCCCCGGTGCTCCCCCGCGCGATGAAGGCTAGCCAGGGTGACCGTCCTTTTTGTGGGCATCGGCGGGTGTGCGTCCGGTGGGTCCGTTGGGTTCTGCCGCTTTTTCTGCCGGTGTGGGTGACGGGTTCCCGACGGCGGATCGGCGGGGTTCCGTACGGCGGACAGGCCGGGCTCCCGGCGGTGGTTCAGCAGTGGAGCGGCGGCTCGTCGGTCGGTGCCCGGTCGGTGCTGCCGGCGGTGGCTCCCGGGTGGACGGCGTCACGCACCTGACGCAGGCCGTCCAGCATCGCGGCGAGGGTCCCGGGTGCGAGTTGGCCGGTGAACCACTGCTCGATGATCCGCAGGTGGCCCGGTAGTGTCTCGTCCAACCGCCGCAGGCCGGCGGGCGTGACCACCGCGTACGAGCTGCGCCGGTCGGACGGGCAGGCCCGGCGGCGGAGCAACCCGTCGCGTTCCATCCGGTCCACCACCCGGGTGACGCCGCTCGTGGACAGGGAGGTCTGCGCGGCCAGGTCGGTCATCCGCAGTTGGTTGCCGGGTGATCGGCTGAGGCGCATCAGCACCTCGAACTCGACAGCCGAGAGTCCGTGTTCCTCGTACTGCGCGGCGAAGCGGGCGGTAAGCCCGGCGTGCGCCTCGACCAGCAGGCCGACGGCGGTGATCCGGGGGTCGTCGAACACGTTGTCGTCCACCTGGTCATCCTAACAGTGCTTGACATGGGGAATATTGCTGCGACTATAGTTGCTCAGGCAGTCGTTGGGCTCCTCACAATCTTCCCCGGAGGGCAGTTACATGACCAGCACCGAGTCGGTTACCCGCGACTGGGACGGCCTCACCATTCCCGCCGCCGGCACCTACCTGCTGGATGCCGCGCACAAGCGGGTGGGCTTCGTCGCCCGCCACATGATGGTCAGCAAGGTGCGCGGTGAGTTCGCCGACGCGACGGCCACCGTCACCGTCGCCGAGGACCCGTTGCAGTCCGCGGTCACCGCCACCATCCAGGCCGCCAGCATCAACACCGCCCAGGCCGACCGGGACGGTCACCTGCGCAGCCCCGAGTTCCTCGACGTCGAGCAGTTCCCGACGCTGGAGTACCGCAGCACGGCGGTGAAGTCCCACGACGGCAACGAGTTCGTCCTGCTCGGTGACCTGACCATCAAGGGTGTCACCCGCCAGGTCGAGCTGGAGGTCGAGTTCGAGGGCGTCGGCCGTACCCCGTTCGGCACCGACGTGTTCGGCTTCACCGCCAGCACCGAGATCGACCGCGAGGACTTCGGCCTGACCTGGAACGTCGCCCTGGAGACCGGCGGCGTGCTGGTCGGCAAGAAGATCAAGATCGAGATCGAGGGCGAGGCCGTCCGCCAGGCCTGAGCCACCCGCCGTCGAGGCCCCCGCTCCCCGCGAGCGGGGGCCTCGACGCGTACGGGTGCGGATTGTCACTGTCCGACGACAGCGCCACCGGTGCGGGTGGGAGCGCCGCTGGGTAGAGAAGCGGTAAGCGCATACCCGGTGGGCACTGGCCCCGGCGCGTGGGCGCTCCTATGGTGGTTCACACTGCGCGCCGGGACGCTCACCGTCCCGCGCGTCTCACGCCTGGAGGAAACATGGGTAGGGACGTCGAGCAGGGCGCGTTCTCCCGGGAGGACCGGGTCCGCTACCGGCAGAAGGTACGGCGTTGTCTGGACGTCTTCGCGCTGATGCTCGACGACTTCGGCTTCGACGCCGACCGGCCGATGACCGGCCTGGAGATCGAACTCAACCTGATGGACCCGGACGCGGAACCGGCGATGCGCAACGACGAGATCCTCGCCGCGATCGCCGACCCGCTCTTCCAGACCGAGCTGGGGCAGTTCAATCTGGAGCTCAACGCGGCACCCCGGCTGATCGAGGGGGCCGGCTTCGCCGACTACGAGAGCGACCTGCACAGCAGCCTGACCCGGGCCGACGAACGGGCCGCCAAGTCGGACGCCCGGATCGTCATGGTCGGCATCCTGCCCACCCTCACCGAGCAGCACCTGGTGGCCGACAACCTCTCCACCAACGAGCGGTACAGGGTGCTCAACGACCAGATCGTCGGCGCCCGGGGCGAGGACATCGAGCTGGACATCCGGGGGGTGGAGGAACTCCGGACGCACACCGACTCGATCGTCCCCGAGGCCGCCTGCACCAGTCTCCAGTTCCACCTCCAGGTGGCGCCGGACAGCTTCGCCGACTACTGGAACGCCTCCCAGGCCATCGCCGGTGTCCAGGTCGCCGTGGGTGCGAACTCACCGTTCCTCTACGGCCGGCAGCTCTGGGCGGAGACCCGGATCGCCCTGTTCCAGCAGGCCACCGACACCCGCCCGGACGAGCTGAAGGCCCAGGGGGTGCGCCCCCGCGTCTGGTTCGGGGAACGCTGGATCACCTCGATCTTCGACCTGTTCGAGGAGAACGTCAGGTACTTCCCGCCACTGCTGCCGATCTGCGCCGACGAGGACCCGGTCGAGGTGCTGCACGCCGGCGGCGTCCCGCAACTCTCCGAGCTGCGGCTGCACAACGGCACCGTCTACCGCTGGAACCGCCCGGTCTACGACATCATGGACGGCCGCCCGCACCTGCGGGTGGAGAACCGGGTGCTGCCGGCAGGCCCGACCGTGGTCGACATGCTTGCCAACGCCGCCTTCTACTTCGGGTTGGCGCGCGGGCTGGCCGAGTCGGACCGGCCGATCTGGAGCCAACTCACCTTCAGCTCTGCCGAGGAGAACTTCCACGCGGCTGCCCGACGGGGCATGGACGCGGTGCTGCACTGGCCCCGGCTCGGTCAGGTACCGGTCACCAGGCTGGTCCTCGACACCCTGCTGCCGAAGGCGGCCACCGGGCTGGACCGGTTCGGCGTCGCCCCCGCCGAACGGGACCGGCTGCTCGGCATCATCGAACAGCGCTGCCGTACCGGCCGCAACGGCGCGGTCTGGCAGACCGAGACGGTGTGGACCGCCGAGCGGCACCGCAACCTCGACCGGGACGCGGCCCTGCACCACATGGCCAACCGGTACGCCGAACTCCAGCGCAGCAACGAGCCGGTGCACACCTGGCCGGTCGACTGATCCACCCCGCCCCGCCCCGGACGCCGCGCCGGGCGAACGCTGTCGACCCGTCGGCTGGTGGAGACCGTTCATCGCCCAGGGCGTATGCCGGACCGGCATATTCATGCCGCAGTGTCATACCCGCTGTGCGGGAGGTGTGTCCCGACGCGGGGAAGGTCTGTCCCCCCGACGAGTCCGCAAGGGGTGCGCGGGCCGGCGAGGATCAGCGTATCCGGCGAGGTCAGGGGGTGCGGCGTCCGGCGCGGGGCCTGGGCACGGCGGGCGGATCCGTCGGCATCCCACCCGAGGCGTCGGTCCGGGTGGCCGGGAGATCCGCCGGGGCGGCCGGGAAGTCGGCACGGGCATCCCGACCGGACGGCGGGACCGGGTCGGACGGGACCGGGTCGGTGGCGGCCGGCCGGTCGTCCAACTCGCCGGTGCGGGGGTGGGGCACCGGCGAGTTG